>DATFKM010000103.1:0-5422 GCA_035268645.1 Paracoccaceae bacterium
AGATCCTGAGCAAGTCGGAGGCCGAGCGGCGGCGCTTTCGCGTGCCGGACCTCCCGGCCGAGCGCGACGGCTTCTCCTGGGAGGCGGCGCGGCGGCGCCTCGACGGGCTCCCCGGCGGCGGGCTCAACATCGCCCACGAGGCGCTGGACCGCCACGTCGACGCGGGAGACGGCGGGCGGGAGGCGCTGCGACTGATCGGGCGCGAGGGCGTCACCGCGCTCACCTACGCCGACCTCGCCGCGCGCACGCGGCGCTTCGCGAACGTCCTTTCGGCGCACGGCGTCGGCCGCGGCGACGTCGTGTTCGAACTCTTGGGCCGGCGCGAGGCGCTCTATGTCGCCGCCCTCGGCACGCTGCGCGCAGGGGCGGCGTTCTCGCCCCTCTTCTCGGCCTTCGGGCCGGAGCCCGTCCGCTCCCGCATGGAGATCGGCGGCGCGGCTGCGCTGGTGACGACGGAGGCGCTCTATCGGCGCAAGGTCGCGCCCTGGCGGGCGGAGCTGCCATCGCTGCGCCTGGTGCTGCTGGCGGACTGCAGGGGCGATCCGCCCGAGGGCTGCGTCGCGCTCGAGCCTGCCGTCGCCGCGGCCTCGGAGGCCTTCGAGACCGTTCGCACCGGCCCCGAGGACATGGCTCTCCTGCATTTCACCTCCGGCACCACCGGCAAGCCCAAGGGCGCCGTCCATGTCCACGAGGCTGTCGTCGCGCATGCCGAGACCGGGCGCATCGCGCTCGACCTCGGTCCGGGCGACCGATTCTGGTGCACCGCGGATCCGGGCTGGGTGACGGGGACCTCCTACGGCATCGTCTCGCCGCTGGTGAACGGCGCCACCCTGATCGTCGACGAGGCGGAATTCG
The DNA here is from genome assembly GCA_035268645.1 of Paracoccaceae bacterium. Classification (GTDB taxonomy): domain Bacteria; phylum Pseudomonadota; class Alphaproteobacteria; order Rhodobacterales; family Rhodobacteraceae; genus Albimonas. The sequence continues at coordinate 856 of DATFKM010000103.1, forward strand.
ACGCCGAGCGCTGGTACCGGCTGCTCGCCGAGGAGCGCGTCCAGATCTGGTACACCGCGCCCACCGCCATCCGCATGCTGATGGCCGCGGGGCCCGAGCCGCGAGGCGGGCGCAGCTATCCCGAGCTGCGCTTCATGGCGAGCGTCGGCGAGCCGCTCAACCCCGAGGGCGTGATCTGGGGCGTCGAGCAGTTCGGCATGCCCTTCCACGACAACTGGTGGCAGACGGAGACGGGCGGCATCATGATCGCCAACGCCCCGTCCGAGGATGTGGCGCCCGGCTCCATGGGCCGCCCGCTGCCCGGCGTCGAGGCCGGCGTGGTCGAACGCGGAGAGGACGGGCGCGTCCGCGAGTTGGCCGAGCCCGGCGCCGTCGGGGAGCTGGCGCTGCGCCCCGGCTGGCCTTCGATGATGCGCGCCTATCTCGGCGAGCCGGCGCGCTACGCCAGGTGCTTCGCGGACGGCTGGTATCTCTCGGGCGATCTCGCGACGCGCGACGCGGAGGGGCGCTTCCGGTTCGTCGGCCGGGCCGACGACCTGATCAAGAGCGCCGGCCACCTGATCGGCCCCTTCGAGGTCGAGAGCGCGCTGCTCGAGCATCCGGCGGTCGCCGAGGCCGCGGCGATCGGCGTCCCGGACCCGACGGCGGGCGAGGTGGTGAAGGCTTATGTCGCCCTCGCCGCCGAGGCCGAGCCGAGCGACGAGCTCGCGCTGGAACTCCGCGGCCACGCCCGCGCCCGTCTCGGCCCCGCCGTCGCGCCGCGCGAGATCGTCTTCCGCCGCACGCTGCCGAAGACGCGCAGCGGCAAGATCATGCGTCGCCTCCTGAAGGCGCGGGAGCTCGGCCTGCCGGAGGGCGACATCTCCACGCTCGAGACGGAGGAGACGTGAGCGCCGCGGGGGACAAGCCGCGGCTGGACCGCGCGCATGTGCGCGAGTTGCTGCGCCACATGCTCCGCATCCGCCGCTTCGAGGACGAGTGCGCCCGTCTCTACACCGAGGAGAGGATCCGCGGCTTCCTCCACCTCTACGACGGCGAGGAGGCCGTCGCCGCGGGCGCCGTACCGGCGCTGGAGGACCGCGACCGTCTCGTCTGCACCTATCGCGAGCACGGCCACGCCCTCGTCCGCGGCGTGCCGATGCGCGCGGTGATGGCCGAGATGCTGGGCAAGGCCGCCGGCTGCTCCGGCGGGCGCGGCGGCTCCATGCATCTGTTCGACGCAGAGCGGAACCTCTACGGCGGCAACGCCATCGTCGGCGGCGGCCTGCCGCTCGCCGTCGGCCTCGCGCTGGCCGACCGGATGCGCGCGGAGCCCCGCGTCACCGCCTGCGTCTTCGGCGAGGGAGCCGTGGCCGAGGGGGAGTTCCACGAGAGCATGAACCTCGCGGCGCTCTGGCGCCTTCCGGTCCTGTTCGTCTGCGAGAACAACGGCTACGCGATGGGCACGGCGCTCGACCGCTCGGAATCCGAGACCGACATCGCCGTCAAGGCCGCCGCATACCGCATCCCCGCCGAGGCGGTGGACGGCATGGACGTCGTCGCGGTCGAGGCGGCCGCCCGCCGGGCCGTCGCGGCGGTGCGCGCGGGGGAGGGGCCGCGCTTCCTCGAATGCCGCACCTACCGCTTCCGGGCCCACTCGATGTTCGACGCTCAGCTTTACCGCGACAAGGCCGAGGTGGCGGCGTGGCGCGAGAAGGGACCCGTCAAGCGCTTCCGCGCCTGGGCGCTGGAGACGGGCCTTGCGCACGAGGCGGACCTCGAGACCGTCGACGCCGAGGTGGAGGCCGAGATCGCCGACGCCGTCGCCTTCGCCGAAGCGGCGGAGGTCGAGCCGGCCGAGACCCTGACCCGACACGTCGTCGCCGAGGAGCGCCCGTCGCCGCCGGAGCCCTCCGCGCCGTCGGAGACGACGGTCGAGACCACCTACCGCGAGGCCGTCCGCGCCGCGCTGCGCGAGGCGCTCGCGGGAGACGACCGCACGTTCCTGATGGGCGAGGACGTCGGAGCCTACGGCGGCTGCTACGCCGTCTCCATGGGCCTTCTCGACGAGTTCGGGCCGGAGCGCGTCCGTGACGCCCCGCTTTCGGAATCCGGTTTCACCGGCGCCGGCATCGGCGCGGCGATGGCGGGAATGCGCCCGATCGTCGAGGTGATGACGGTCAACTTCTCGCTGCTGGCCCTCGACCAGATCCTCAACACCGCCGCCACCGTCCGGCACATGTCCGGCGGACAGTTCGGCGCGCCCGTGGTGATCCGCATGGCGACCGGCGCCGGCAAGCAGCTCGCCGCCCAGCATTCGCACAGCCTCGAGGGCTGGTACGCCCACATCCCCGGCCTGCGGATCCTCGCGCCCGCGACGCTGGAGGACGCCCGCGGCATGCTGCCGACGGCGCTGCGCGAGCCCGACCCGGTGCTGATCTTCGAGAACGCCCTGCTCTACAATCTGAAGGGCGAGCTGGCCGAGAGCGCCGGCCCGGTCGACATCGACCGCGCCGCGGTCCGCCGTGCGGGAGGGGACGTCACGCTCATCTCCTACGGCGGTTCGCTCGGCAAGACGCTGGAGGCCGCCGAGACGCTCGCGGGCGAAGGGATCGAGGCCGAGGTGATCGATCTCCGCGTCCTCCGTCCGCTGGACGAGGCGACGATCCTGGACTGCGTCTCGCGCACCCGCCGCGCCGTGGTGGTGGACGAGGGTTGGCGCTCCGGCTCGCTTTCGGCCGAGATCGCCGCGCGGATCATGGAGGGCGCGTTCTGGCGCCTCGACGCGCCGGTGGAGCGCGTCTGTTCGGCCGAGGTCCCGATCCCCTACCCGAAGCACCTCGAGCTCGCCGCGATCCCCGACGCCGCGCGGGTCGCGGCGGCGGCGCGGCGCACGCTCGGCAAGGGCTGAGGCATGGGCGTCTTCCGCATGCCTTCGCTGGGGTCGGACATGGAGGGCGGGACGCTCGTCGAGTGGCTGGTCGGGCGAGGCGACAGCGTGGACCGCGGGGACGTGATCGCGGTGGTGGAGACCCAGAAGGGCGCCATCGAGATCGAGATCTTCGAGGCCGGCCGTGTCGCGCGGCTGATCGCCGAGGTCGGCGACACCGTGCCGGTCGGAGCGCCGATGGCCGAGATCGACGGCGGCGGCGACCCCGCCGCGTCCGATCGGCCGGCGCCGGGGGAGGGGCCGCCCGCTCCGCCCGCCGCGTCGGCGCCGGCCGCGGCGAGGCCGTCTCCGCCGCCTGCGGCGAGATCCTCTTCGCCTGCCGCGACCGTCGGCGCCGGGGTCGTCCCCGCCTCGCCCGCGGCGCGGCGGGCCGCGGAGGCGGCCGGGCTCGACCTCGCGGCGATCGCCGGCAGCGGCCCCGGCGGCGCCGTGCGCCTTGCGGACGTCGAGGCGGCGGGCCCGGCCCCGACCACGCGTCCCGACGCGTCCGGCCGGCGCTTCGGCCCCGCCGCCATGCGCGAGGCCATCGGCGCCGCCATGGCCCGTTCCAAGCGTGAGGCGCCGCATTTCTACCTCCTGCACCGCATCGACCTCACGCCCACCGCCGATCGTCTCGCGGAGGCGAACGCCGAGCGCCCGCCCGAGACCCGCCTCGCCCTCGGCCTGCTGCTCGTGCGCGCCGCCGCGCGCGCGGCCCGTGACGTGCCCGGCCTGAACGGCGTCTGGGAGGGGGACGCCTTCCGCCCGTCGGAGGCCGTCCACGCCGGCCTCGCCGTATCGCTTCGCGGCGGCGGGCTCGTCGCCCCGGCCCTCCGCGACGCGGCCGACGCGTCGCTCGACGATCTGATGGCCGCGATGCGCGACCTCGTCGCCCGCGCCCGCAGCGGCCGGCTTCGCGCCTCGGAGCTCACCGCGCCGACCATCACCGTGTCCTCCCTGGGAGAGCGCGGCGTGGACGCCCTCGTCGGCGTCATATTCCCGCCGCAGGCCGCGCTCGTAGGCTTCGGCACGCCCGCCCGACGCCCTTGGGTGGTGGGCGAGGAGGTCCGCCCGCGGCTCGTGGTCGAGGCGTCGCTCTCCGCCGATCACCGGGTGGCGGACGGACGGCTCGGCGCCCGCTTCCTCGCTGCGGTGGAGGATCGCCTGACGCATCCGGAGGCCCCATGACCAGAGACGAGATCCGCGGCGTCCTGATCGAGGAGCTCGGCCGGATCGCGCCCGAGATCGACGCGACGGAGATCGACCCCGCCGCCGATCTGCGCGAGCAGTTCGAGATCGACTCGATGGACGTGCTGACCCTCGTCACCGCTTTGCACAAGCGGCTCGGCGTCGACGTGCCGGAGGCGGACTACGCCAGGCTCTCGAGCCTCGACGCGGCGACGGACTACCTCGCCGCCCGCCTCGGGGCGCGGCCGTGAGCGATCGGACGCGGCCCCCTCGCAGTACCGGCGACCGTCCGCCGCGCGCTTCCGGACGAAGCCGAGCGGATCGCCGCGACCCGCTTCCGCACGATCCGGGCGTCGCGCTCCGTCTCGGGTCGGATTGGGGGCGGGGGAAGGCATGGGCGGCATCGCGAGCTGTGCGTTCAGGCCTCCCTATCGGGCGCCCTGATACCCCATGATCCAGCGGCCGTCATCG
>DATFKM010000104.1:0-5618 GCA_035268645.1 Paracoccaceae bacterium
CAGCTCCTCCAGCGCCTCGAACCCGCCCTGCGGCATCGAGAACGGGTTGTGGCTGAAGTCGAGCTCGCCGGTCTCCTCGTCCCGTTCGTACATCGGAAAGTCGACGATCCAGCAGAACTCGAACCGCTCGGTCGCCGTGAGGCCGAGCTCCGATCCGATCACGTTGCGCGCCCGGCCCGCGACGTCGACGAAATCCGCCGGCCGCCCGGCGACGAAGAACGCCGCGTCCGCGGCGGAGAGGCCGAGCTGGACGCGGATCGCCTCGGTCCGCTCCGGCCCGATGTTCTTCGCCAGCGGCCCGGCGCCGACGACCTCGCCGGCCTCCTCGCGCCAGAAGATGTAGCCCATGCCGGGCAGCCCCTCGCGCTGCGCCCAGCCGTTCATCCGGTCGCAGAAGGCGCGGGAGCCGCCCGTGGGGGCCGGAATGGCGCGGACCTCGTTGCCCTCGATCTCGAGCAGCTTCGCGAAGATCTTGAACCCCGAGCCCGCGAAATGCTCCGAGACCCCCTGCATCTCGATCGGATTGCGCAGATCCGGCTTGTCGGAGCCGTATTTCGCCATCGCCTCGCGGTAGGGGATGCGGGGGAATTCGGCGGTCACCGGACGGCCCTCGCCGAACTCCTCGAAGACGCCGCGCATGACGGGCTCGATGGCCTGGAAGACGTCCTCCTGGTCGACGAAGCTCATCTCGACGTCGAGCTGGTAGAACTCACCCGGGGAACGGTCGGCCCGCGGATCCTCGTCGCGGAAGCAGGGGGCGATCTGGAAGTAGCGGTCGAAGCCGGCCACCATGATCAGCTGCTTGAACTGCTGCGGCGCCTGCGGCAGCGCGTAGAACTTGCCGGGATGCAGGCGCGAGGGCACCAGGAAGTCCCGCGCCCCCTCCGGCGAGGAGGCCGTCAGGATCGGCGTCTGATATTCCAGAAAGCCGAGATCCGTCATCCGCCGCCGCAGGCTCGAGATCACCTTGCTCCGCAGCACCACGTTGCGGTGCAGCGTCTCGCGCCGCAGGTCCAGGTAGCGGTGTTTCAGCCGCGTCTCCTCGGGATAGTCGGGCTCGCCGAAGATCGGCAGCGGCAGCTCCTCGGCCGCGCTCAGGACCTCGAGCTCGCGCACGAAGACCTCGATCTCGCCCGTCGCGATCCTCGGGTTCACCAGCTCCGGATCACGCGCCTTCACCACGCCGTCGATGCGGATCACCCATTCCGAGCGGACCGCCTCGACCTCGGCGAAGGCCGGGCTGTCGGGGTCCGCCAGCACCTGCGTCACGCCGTAGTGGTCGCGCAGGTCGATGAAGAGCACGCCGCCATGGTCCCGCACCCGATGCACCCAGCCCGAGAGGCGGACGGGATGGCCGACGTCGCTCGCGCGCAGGTCGGCGCAGGTGTGGGTGCGGTAGGCGTGCATGGGCTCGGGCTCTCTCGGCGGGAAACGGGGCTCCGGACGGGCCGGGTTCCCTTCCACGGCCCGGCCCGCCCCGTCAAGGCCCGGGGGTCACCAGCGGAAGTCGTCCGCCTCCAGCTTCACGCCCGCGGCGCCCCGCAGCACCACCTCGCCGCCGTCGAAGCTCAGCACGAGATCGGCGCCGGAGATCGAGGGCAGCAGGTCCCAGGGCGTCAGGCCGAGGCCGTCGAGGCTGATGACGTCGCGGCCCTGCCGGAACTCCAGGATGAAGCCGCGCCCGCCGGAAAGGCGGAACTCGAACCGGTCCCCCTCCTCGAGCGCGCGCCGCGCCAACTCCTGCGCCTCGCTCATGCCGGCGCCGCGCCGTGATAGAAGAACCGCCCCAGCCCGACGGTGAAGATCACCCAACCCGCGATCGCGTGCAGCAGCGTCGCGAAGAGGAGGTTCCGCCCCTTCCCGGTCTCGAGATACGCGAGCGAGAACAGCACGCCGCCCGCCGCCGTCATGGCGAGCGCCGTGGGATTCCAGAGAAACCCGTGGGCCAGCGCGAACACCGCCGCGTTGACCCCGACCGCCGCCCGCCGGTCCGGGAACAGGACCCCGTAGCGGCGATAGAACAGCATCCGGAACATCACCTCCTGCGGCAGGGCCGACAGCAGGGGATAGAGCAGCATGATCGCGAGCCACAGCCCGGTCGCCCGGCGCGGCAGCCCGAACAGGGCCTCCGGCGCGAGCCAGAGCACTGCCCCCGTCGCCAGCGCCGCCGTCGTCGCGGTGAAGAGCAGGAGGCCGCGGCCGCTGCCGATCGGCGGCCCCTCCACCAACTCGCGCCAGGAGACGCCGGGCGTGACCGCGAGAAGCGCGACGCTGACGAGAAACGCGCCGATCATCACGGTCCAGAGCGCGCCGGGACCGAGCCCGAAGGCGAGCAGCGCCGGCAGACCGAGGAACAGCAGCGCGAACTCCGCCATCAGGCGGGCGCGGGAGACCGGGGGCGAGGCGGCGGCGAGGCTCATGGCCGTCGACCTAACGCGCCCGGCGCCCCGCGCAAGCCGCCTCAGCCCTCGCGCACCGCCGGCGTGATCAGGATCTCCACCCGCCGGTTCCGCGCCCGGCCCTCGGGCGTCGCGTTGCTCGCCACCGGCGCGCGCTCTCCCATCCCGCGGGAGACGACGCGGGCGGGCGAGACGCCTCGGTTGGTCAGCTTCTCGGCCACCGCCTCGGCGCGACGTTCGGAGAGGCGCTGGTTGTAGGCCGCCTCGCCCGTCGCGTCGGCGTGGCCGACCACGTCGACGTAACCCTCCGGATACTCGGCCAGCGTGTTGGCGACCCGGTTCAGCGGGCGGCGGAACTCGCGCTTCACCTCGGCGCTGTCGGTGTCGAAGGTGATGCCGCTCGGCAGGGTGACGAGGATCGCGTCCTCGACCCGGCGCACGTCGGCCCCGGTGCCGGCGAGATCCCGCTCCAGCGCCCGCTCCTGATCGTCGAGCCAGGTGCCGACGGCGGCGCCGGCCAGCAGGCCGATGCCGGCCCCGACGAGCGCGTTGCGCCGGTCGTCGCCGCCGACGAGCAGGCCGCTCGCGGCGCCCAGCGCCGCCCCGAGCGCCGCGCCCGTCGCCTGTCGGTCGCTCGGTCCCTGACCCTGCGCGCACCCGGCCACCAGGGCGAGCGCGGAGACGGCGGCGGCGGCGCGGGAGACTGTCGGTCGCATGTCGGATCCTCCTGAGATTGACGTCGGACGCCCGCCTCCGCCCGGATCCGGGCGAAGATCAGGCCTCCAGAAGGCCGATCAGCGGCGCCCACTGCGCCCGCACCGGGGCGAGGGCCTTGACCGGCCGGTCGAAGACGGAGAGCCCGCGCTCCGCGAGCTCGCCATAGGCCGCGCGTTCGGCGATGCGGGCGGCCGGGGTGTGACCGAGGGCCGCGAAGCTCTCCTCGAGGCCCTTCGCGGCGCGACTGCCCGCCTTCACGCGGTTGGCGACGAGATGCACTCCCGCCTTGCCCTTCCTGACGCGCTTGAGCGCCTCGAGTTCCTTCAGGAAGCGCTTCGTGGCGTCGAGATCGTAGAACGACGGGGCCAGCGGCACCAGAACCGCCTTCGCCTCGGCGACCAGATCGGCCGCCTTGCCGCCCCCGAGCGCGCCCGGCGCGTCGATCACCAGCCAGTCGAGGCGCTTCGGCCGTTCGCCGAGATCGGCGGCCCGGCTCCAGTCCAGCGCCTCCACCGGCGCGGCGTCCGCCGGCCGGCGGCGGGCCCAGCGCAAGGCGGACTTCTGCCGATCCGCGTCCGCCAACGCGACGCGCCCGGCGCCGCGCACCGCCAGCGCGGCGGCCAGCGTCGTCGCCAGCACGGTCTTGCCGCAGCCGCCCTTCAGGTTGGCGACGAGCACCGACTTGGTCACGAGCCTCTCCCCGACCCGCCGCGCGGCGGATTTTCGCCGCCTTGCGATCACGACTACTCCTCAATCCCGAGCGATGCAAAACTCGACCTCGACGCCCCCGACCGGCAGGATCCCGCCCGCATGACATCCGACGAAGAGACGATCGCGAGCCTGCGCTTCGGCCTCGGCCCGCGGCCCGACGCGCGCGCCGAGAGCGGGCCGGCCGACATGCTGCGCGGCCTCCGGACGCTCGCCGACGGCCCCGCGCTGGTGGACGAGGCCGCCGACCGCGCGCTTTGGGCGGAGGTGCGCGAGGTGCGCGAGGCGCGCGGCGACGCCAGATCCGGCGGCAAGGCCGAGGAGACCGCCTTCGCGGCCGAGCGAAAGGACCTGCGGCACAGGCTCGAGGCGATCCAGTTCGCCTCGCTCGCCCGCGCCGCCGGAACGCCGCACGGCTTCGCCGAACGCATGGCCCGGTTCTGGACCGATCATTTCACCGTCGCGGTGAAGTTCCCCGGCCACTGGTCGCGCGTCGCGGGCTATCCGGACCAGGCGATTCGCCCGCACGTCGCGGGGCGCTTCGAGGACATGCTGATCGCGGTGGTCCGGCATCCGGCGATGCTGATGTATCTCGATCAGGACCGCAGCTTCGGGCCCAACTCCCGCGCCGGCAGGCGGCGCGATCGCGGCCTGAACGAGAACCTCGCGCGCGAGGTGCTGGAGCTGCACACGCTCGGCGCCGGCGGGCCCTACCGTCAGGACGACGTGCAGGCGCTCGCCGCCCTCCTGACCGGCTTCGCGACCGGCAAGGGACGCTTCCGCTACCGGGACAACATGGCCGAGCCCGGCCGTTTCTCGCTGCTCGGCGTGCGTTACGACGGCGCCGACGAGGCCGAGACGCTGGAGGCGCTGCGCGTCCTCGCCCGTCACCCGGCGACCGCGCGTCACCTCGCCCGAAAGCTCGCCGTGCACTTCGTCGCCGACGATCCGCCCGCCGCGCTGATCGATGCGCTGGCGAGCCGCTGGCTGGAGACCGAAGGCGACCTCTCGGCGGTCTCGGCCGCGCTGCTGGCGCATCCGGCGGCCTGGGCCCCGCTCGGCGCCAAGGTGCGCCCGCCGCAGGAGGCGCTGATCGCCGCTCTTCGCGCCGCCGGCGCCGGGGCGGCGGAGATCGGCCCCGACGGCGCCTTCGGGCGCAAGCTGACGCTCGCCGCGCTGGCGGACATGGGGCAGGCCTTCCACCGCGCGCCGGGGCCGGACGGCTGGCCCGAGGACGCCGCGCACTGGATCACGCCGGGCGGCATGGCGGCGCGGCTGAAATGGGCGGCGCGCATGGGCCGCGTGCTGGCCGAGCGCGTCGATCCGCGCGCATACGCCGTCGCCGCGCTGGGCGACGCCCTATCCCCCGAGACCGCGCTCGCCGTCTCCCGGGCCGCCGAACGCTGGGAGGGGCACGCCCTCCTGCTCGCCTCGCCCGACTTCAACCGCCGCTGACGCGCGCCGAGGATCCCGCCATGACCGCCTCCGCCCTCTCCCGCCGCGCCCTTCTCCGGGGCGGCCTGACGCTCGGCTGCTCGGCCGCGGCCTTCCCGCTGGCCACCCGCGTCACCTTCGCCGCCGCGCCGGGCGACAACCGGCTCGTGGTGATCGTGCTGCGCGGCGCGCTCGACGGTCTCGCCGCCGTCGGCCCCTACGAGGACCGGGACTACCGCGCCATGCGCCCGACGCTGGCGACGCATCCCGACCGGGGCGGCCTCGACCTCGACGGCCGCTTCGCGCTGCACCCGCGTCTCGCGCCGCTGGCGCCGCTCTGGGACAAGGGGGAACTCGCGG
>DATFKM010000105.1:0-4363 GCA_035268645.1 Paracoccaceae bacterium
CAATTCACGCATCCGCTTGGTCGGCCACCAAAACGAAACTCTCCAGACGGACCCGGTCGCTCAACCACAGCAACAGCCGCTCGACGGCAGAGAGCTGGTTGCGCGCCTTCATCACCTGCCGCGCGAGGGCCGGTTCGTCGGTGATCAGCCCATCCACTCCCATCAAGATCATCCGCGTCATCGCGAGCGGATCATCGACCGTCCAGACGTAGAGTTTCTTGCCCTGAGCATGGACCCGCCGGATCAGTCTCACCGAGACCTGCCCGATGTTCACTGCAAGGAAATCCGCCTCGAGCCCCGATATGTCCCCGAGGGCGGTCGCGGCCAGAATTCCGTGCGGCCAGTCGGGCCTGAGCGCCTGCATCTTCCGCACGCCGGGGATCTTGAGCGACATCACGCCGACATCGGCGGCCATGCCGGTCTGCTCGACGATCTCTGCCACCCGGCTTTCGAGGGCGACGTCATGCCCGTAGTACTTCAGCTCGATCAGGACCTTGCCCCGGCCCTTCGCCATCTCGAGGACCTCGCGCAGTGTCGGCGTGCGCTGGTCGGCATAGGCGGGGCCGAACCAGCTGCCGATGTCGATCCCGGCGAGGTCGTCCAGCGTCGCGTCCCAGACCTTGAGGTCGACCCCCGCGAGCTTCATGAAGTCGCTGTCATGGGCGACCACCACCGCGCCGTCGGCGGTTTCCTGAACGTCGATCTCGACCCAGTCGGCGCCGTCCGCGAGCGCCTTTTCCACCGCGGCCATCGTGTTCTCCGGGCGCGACCCGGCGGCGCCGCGATGGGCGATGATCTCGACCTGCCGCTCGGCGGCGACCCGCTCCATGAGCGCGCCTGCGAAGGCGAGCCCGCCGACCACCAGGACGGCAGCCGCCCCGAGCATGAGCGGTACCGAGACGGAATGCCTCCGATCGGCGGGCGCCGGCTCAGGTGGGACGGTCGCATGGCCCATCGCCTCCCTGTAGAGCTTGTCGAGCAGCGCGGCGAGCGCTCCGTTGGACAATGCCGCCGCCATGGCGTTCGCCAGCGCCAGCAGACTCAGCAAGGCGAGGGTCGACAGCGCCGCGGCCCGCAGGTTCGCGCCCGACACGTCCTGCGCCCAGCCGATCGCCACACCTCCGACACCCGCGATCCCCGCCGCCAGCAGGCCGCGCAGCAACGCCCAGAGCGCAATCCGGGCCACGACGCCCCTACGGCGTCCGCGAAGGAAGTGATCGCTTTTGGCGAAGCTCTCGGCAGGCCGCGCATCGCCCCGGAGCACGAGGTGCAGGGAGACCGCCCATGCCGAGAGACGGGCCAGCAACAGGCCGGCCAGCGCCGCCAGAAGGAGCGCCCCGATGCCCGCCGCGGCGAGGAAGGCGGGGGGCCGGTACGTCAGATAGTAGTTGATGTCGTAGCGTCCGAGGGCGAGCCATGCCACTGCCGCGCCAATGAGGAGGAATGGCGCCGCGAGCAGCAGGACGCGCAGCACGAGCCGGATGGCGAGGGAGAACAGTCGCGGGAATCGCCGCACGACCAGCCACAGCCCGGAGATCAGCGCGGTGAGCGGGCGCCGGTCGCCCCTGCGCAGGGCGTCCGACATCACCGCGACATCGAGCACCGCGGCGATGATGACAAGGCCGACCAGCGCCAGCGTGCCCACCGCTCCGGCCGGCGTCAGCAAGAAGCGCGCGATGTCCTGGTCGGTGACCGCGCTCTGCCCGGACGCGGCAAGCGAAAGGGCAAGAAGGATGCCGCTCAGCGGCACGATCACCGCCGCTGCCAGCAGCCGGACCGCCACGTGGATCAGCGTGAACGGCGCGAGAAAGCCCAGCGCGATGCGGTAACAGGCGATGACGTCTCGAGCGGGTCTCACGAGCGACTTTTCCGATCATGGCGCGAGGCGGGCTCGCAGGGGCGAGAATGTGGGCTGGGATTACGATATCTCGACTGGCTGCCAGAAGAAAATCGTTCCAGCTCGTCCCTTTTGCCCGACAGGGCAACCCGGAGAACTGCGATCGACAGCGGCGATCTGCCTGCAGCGCACGAACATGATGCGCGTATCTCTATCCGACTGGTTCGCTCGACGCATGAAGCCGAGATCGGGAACCTCGATGTCTGTTCATGAACACTTTTTGTGACTGAAGATCCACCCGTCGACGCGCTGATCGCCGCGTCGGCATCGGGGGCGGCTTGACGCCGAGGTGGTCGTGCTTGGACTTGCCCGGGAACGGTTCCATGTCCGATGTTCGACCATGCGGTCTTGCGCTCGAAGGCCAAGGGCCTTTTTCCGTCGGTCGCCGAATGCCTGCGGCGGGCGTCGTGGAAGCCGTTGATGCACTGGAAGAGCGCCGGCTCCGCTTCGCGCCGGGTCGCCCAAGACCGTCGCCAGACGAGTACGGTCTTCAGGGTCTTGAAGAAGGTCTCGACGGCGTCGTCCTCGTGGCAGTTTCCCTCGCCGCTCATCGAAACCGGAAACCTGTGATCGCGCGGGATCTTCCGGTGCTCGTGAGAGCGATGCCGCGATCCCCGATCGGCGTGATGCAGCCCTTCGGCGGGCGTCTCGGATCGATCGCCATGCCGAGCGCTCTGATCGCAAGGTCGCCCTTCAGCCGGTCGCTGACCGCCCATCCGATGACGCGCCGGGAATGCAGGTCCAGCCCGGCGTTCCCCATCTGGTTTGCCTCCGGTGAGGCTACCTGCGTCCGCGCCCGGCGGAAGGACTCGGCGTCGGGCATGGTGATGTTCACGACCATCGGGCGGCCGTCGTCCCGGCTCTCGGCCCGCGAGAGCACGCGCCCGCCGCGCAGCGGGATCGTCGGGACCTCGTCGCTGCGGAGACCTGCGGCGCCTCCGGCGTGAAGCCGCTGCGCGCCGAGGAACGCGGCATTCGGGACGAGGCGCGTCGCCGGGATCCGGCCGGCCACGCCCCTGGCGTGGGCCACGGGGCGTGGCACCGGCAGCGGCGCGACCAGTGGTGCGGCCGGAAACAGGGAGCCCGGCGCGCCCGCGATCGGCTCGAACACGAACTGCCGGGCGGCGCGCCGCGCGAGGTCCGCGATCATCGAGGTGACCAGCGAGCGGAAGTCGACCTTCCCGCGCTCCACGAAATCGGCCACCGCCTGCTCCGCGCTCCGGAAGCCGTCCGCGAGCCGCTCGCCGAGGTCGGCCCCGAGCGTCAGGGCCTCGCCCGCGTAGGCCTTCGCCGCGGCCGAGACCGCCACCCAGCCGTAAGCGGCACGCTCCGTCGCGTCGGCCAGCCGCCGCGTCGCCCGCGTCGCGTCCTCCGCCGCCTCGCGCAGGGCGCCGCCCGTGCGGCCCGCCTGCTCGTCGGCGTCCTCCGGCGCGTCGGTGATCCGCCGCGCGCCCTCGGCGGCGGCGCCGGCCGCGTCCTCCGCCTCCTCGGCCGAGCGCCGCGTCGCGTCGCCGATCGATCGCCTCGCCGAGTGGCCCGGTCCGCTTCGCGGCCTCGGCCAGCGCGTCGGCCACCGCCTGCAGCGCGGGCGCCGCAGCCGCGGCCAGCCGGTTGCCCAGCCCCGTCCAGACCAGCCCCAGCCGCGAGAGCGCGTCGTTCGCGACCTCGATCCGGTCCGCGTCCACGCCCGAGACCGCGACGCCGAAGTCCGCGACGTCCTGCGCCGCCTGCCGGATCACGTCCGAGTCCAGCCGCCGGATGATCACGCCGGCGCGGTCGCCGAAGACCCGCGAGGCGACCCCCGCGCGCTCGGCTTCCGGGATCGGCCGGTCGATGGCCTGCTGGATCGTCACGATCCGCTCGCCCAGCGTCAGCGCCTCCAGCACGCCCGCCTCGAAGCCGAGCCGCGGGAGGGCGTCCGCCGCCGGGCCGGTCCCGGCCGCGGCGAGGCTCAGCCGCCGCGTCAGCCGCAGCAGCGCCCCCTCGACCTGGCCGAAGCCGAGCCCGCCATCTCGCTCGCGCGCGCGACGATCTGCACGGTCCCCGTGGTCGTGCCGAGGGACTGCGCCAGCTTCGTGCGGGCGTCGACGGTCTTGAGGCTCGAGCGCGGCAGGATCGCCGCCCCGGCCTTCGCCGCCACCGCGCCCGCGGCCAGCCGCGCCGCCCGCGCGAAGCCCGAGAGCCGGCGGTTGGCGCGCTCGACTTCGCCGGAGAGCCGCGCATCGCGCGCCCGCCCTTGCCGGTGGCCTCCTCGAACTCGCCCCGGACCTGCCGCCCGCCGGTCGCGGCCAGGCGGACGGAGACGCGCTTCTCGGCCATGATCGAACTCCTCCGGACAAAGCCATGATGTTGCTCGGATAATCGTGGATCGCGGGCGCGACCGGAGCGAAGACGTCTCCAGCGACGCGGACCGCCCGCGACGCACCCCGGAACGGAGACCGGACCATGACGGACCCCATCCACACG
>DATFKM010000106.1:0-11053 GCA_035268645.1 Paracoccaceae bacterium
GTCCAGGTCGGGAAGCTCCGGGCGAGGGCGCGGGCGGCGAGGCCGTCGCGCGCCTCGGGGCTTTCGAGAAGGCCGCCGAGCGCGGCCGTCAGCGCCGCGGGGTCGTCGGGCGGGACGAGGATCGCGGCGTCGCCGGCGGCCTCGGGCAGGGCGCCGGCGGTGGTGGTCACGGTCGGCAGGCCGCGGGAGAGGGCTTCCGCGACGACCATGCCGTAGCCTTCGTAGCGCGAGGGCAGCACGAAGAGATCGGCGGCGGCGAAGCGGCGGTCGAGTTCGGCGCGGGGCAGGGCGCCGAGGAGACGGAGTCGGTCTTCGAGGCCGAGGCGCGCGAGGCGGGCTTCGAGGGCGCGGGTCGCTTCGGGCTCGCGGTCCGTGGCGCCGGCGATCTCGGCGCGCCAGGGGAGGCCGGCGAGTGGGGCGAGGGCCTTGGCGAGGACGTCCCAGCCCTTGCGGCGGGAGATCGTGCCGACGCCGAGGACGACCGGCGGCTCTCCCCGGCGCGGGGCCTTCGGTGCGGGGTCGAGGCCGGGGAGCGCGACGGTGATGCGCTCCGGCGGGACGTTCAGGCGATCGTTCAGCGTCGCGGCGGTGGTGCGGGAGGTGCAGATCACCGCGCGGGTCTCGGCCAGCGCGGCGGCCTCGGCGGCGAGGCGGCGGGCGGTCTCGGCCGGGGCGAGGCCGGTCTCGAGACCGAGCGGGTGGTGGTGCAGCGCGGCGAGGCGCGGGCCGAGCGGGCGCAGCCCCTCGGCCGGCAGCGCGCCGTGGGCGAGGCCGTCGACCAGAAGCGGGCCGGGCGTGGCGGCGAGGCGGGCCAGCGTCTCTCTGACGGCGGCTTCTGACGGCTCCGGGAAGCCGTCCGGGAGGGCGAGATGGGTCAGGGTCAGTCCCGCCTCCGGCGCCGCCGCGAGCAGGCGACGGGCGTATTCGTAGCCGCCGGTCGGGGTCGAGAGGTCGCCGGGGACGGCGAGCGTGGCGGCGAGGCTCATGGCGCGGACGGCGGGGCCGGGCGGGAGGCGTGGAGGCGCCGACGCGGCCGCCGTGACGACGGCGCGCCTCCGGCGCGACGGGGGCTCGATGCCCCCGAGGCCCGCTCGCCTCCTCGGGTGGCGCTCAGAGGTCCGCCTCGTACCAGGCGCGGGCGACGTGGCTCTCGTTCAGCAGCACCCGGATGCGCTCGATGCCGTCCGAGCCCGGGCCGAGGGCGCCTTCGCGCGCCGCTTCGGCCATGCGCTCCCAGACGTAGCGGCAGAGCCATTCGGTGGTGGTGAGCTCGCCCGGCAGGGTCTCGTCGAGATTGGCGAAGTCGAGCGGCGCGAGAGCGGCCTTCACCGCGTCGTGAGCGCGGCCGATGTCGACCACGATGCGCTCGGGCGGCAGCTCGGAACGGTAGAAGGCGACGTCCACCACGTAGGTCGCGCCGTGCATGTTCTGCGCGGGGCCGAACACCTCGCCCTTCAGCGAATGGGCGAGCATCACGTGGTCGCGGACTTCGACGGCGTACATCTCGGGCCTCCTTCCGGGGTTCGCGGCGGGACGTGCGGCGCCGGGCGGCGGGCGTCAAGCGTAGCGGACGATGGTCGCGACGCCGGGGGCGTCGACGGCGAGAAGTTCGGGCAGGCGGCGGGGCAGGTCCGCGAAGGGCACCTCGACGTCGATCAGGGCGTCGAGCGCGGGGTCCCCGGCGAGGAGGGCGAGCGCGGTCTCGAGCCGGCGGCGATGGTTCCAGCGCGGGGCGCGGGCGGGCGGCAGCGCGCCCACCTGGCTCGAGACGATGGAGAGGCGGCGCGCATGGAACGCGCCGCCGAGCGGCAGCGTGACCGGTCGGTCGCCGTGCCAGGAGAGTTCCACGCAGCGGCCTTCGGGGCCGAGCGAGGCGAGCGCGGCGGCGAGGCCGTCGGAGGAGGCGGAGGCGTTGAGGGCCACGTCGCAGTCCTCCGGCAGCGCGCCGGGCTCGCAAAAGCGTGCGCCGAGGTGATGAGCCGTGTCTTTGCGGGACGGGTTTCCATCGGACAGAAAGACGGAGGCGCCCGGCAGCCGGGCGGCGAGGCGGGCGACGAGGCAGCCGAGGAGGCCCGCGCCGACGACCGCGACGCGGTCGCCGGGCGCGAGGCCGGCGTCCCAGACGGCGTTGAGCGCGGTCTCCATGTTGGCGGCGAGGGCGGCGCGCTCGGGCGGCAGGCCCGCGGGCAGCGGCAGGCAGGCCGAGGCGGGAAGGCGGAAGCGGGTGCGATGGGGATGCAGGGCGAAGACGAGGCGGCCGAGCAGTTCCGGCGGGCCGTCGATCACCTCGGCCACGGCGCAGTAGCCGTGCTCCACCGGGAAGGGGAAGTCGCCGCGCTGGAAGGGGGCGCGCATGCGGTCATGCTCGCTCTCCGGCACGCGGCCCTCGAAGACGAGACGCTCGGTCCCGCGCGAGAGGGCGGACACCCGCATCGCGAGGAGGCACTCGCCCTCGCCGAGGGGGACGTCGCGGATCTCGGCCCGACGGGGAGCCGTGTAGACGAGGCCGCGGGCGTCGTCCGCGGATTCGTGACGTCGGGGGGACTTCACGGCGGCCGGTTTCCCTCTATGTGCACGCATCGGCGGATGACGCGGCGCAGCATAACGGGCGGCGCGGCGGCGTCCAGTCGCGGGGCGGGCGCCACGGGAACGGCGCCGCGCCGCTTTCGTTCCGCCCCGGAACCGTCACAGGCGAGGCCCAGGACCGCACCATGACCCATGCCGCCGTCGAGACCCTGCCCGGCCTGCCGGGCGCCGAGGGGCGCCGCACGCCCGCCGGCCTTCAGCCTAGGGCGCTGCTGGCGCGCCGACGGGCCGTCGTCGCCGCGGCGACGCTGGCGACGCTGGCGGGGGTGCTATGGGGCGCGGCGGTGGTGTTCGGGTATGGCGGCTGGACGGTCACGGACGCGGTGATCGTCGCCTGCGTCGCGGTCGGCGCGCCCTGGACGATCATGGGCGTGGTCAACGCGCTGATCGGCCTCTGGCTGCTGCACGGGGCGCGGGACGGGCTGGCGGCGGCGGCGCCGCATCTGGCCGCGGGGGACGCGGCGGCGGCGCTGCGCGCGCGCTACGCGGTGCTGATGACGATCCGCAACGAGGCGCCGGATCGGGCGCTGGCGCGGCTGGCGGAGGTGCGCCGCTCGCTCGACGCGACGGGCGAGGGGGGGCGGTTCGACCTCTTCGTCCTCTCCGACACCGACGATCCGGAGATCGCGGCGGCGGAGGAGGCGGCGATCCAGCGCTGGCGGCCGCGCCTCGGCGGCGCGACCTATCGGCGGCGGGCGCGGAACGACGGGTTCAAGGCCGGCAACGTCCGCGACTGGCTGCGCCGCTGGGGGGCGGGGTACGAGCTGTTCCTGCCGCTCGACTCCGACAGCCTGATGGACGGGCCGACGATCCTGCGCATGGCGCGGATCGCGGAGGCGCATCCGCGCATCGGCATCCTGCAGAGCCTGGTGGTGGGCACGCCGGCGACCTCGGGCTTCGCGCGGCTGTTCCAGTTCGGCATGCGCCACGGGATGCGCAGCTACACCATGGGCGCGGCCTGGTGGCAGGGGGACTGCGGGCCCTACTGGGGCCACAACGCGCTGGTGCGCGTCGCGCCGTTCCGGGCCAAGTGCGGGCTGCCGAAGCTGCCGGGCAAGGGGCCGCTCGGCGGGGCGGTGCTGAGCCACGACCAGATCGAGGCGGCGCTGATGCGCCGGGCGGGCTACGAGGTCCGGGTGATGCCGGTCGAGAGCGGCAGCTACGAGGACAACCCGCCGACGCTGATGGACTTCACCCAGCGCGACCTGCGCTGGTGCCAGGGCAACATGCAGTATTGGCGGCTGATCGGCCTGCAGGGGCTGCTGCCGGCGAGCCGCTTCCAGGTGGTCGCGGCGGTGGCGATGTATTTCGGCGCGCCGGCCTGGATGCTGATGACGGCGGCGGCGGCGTCGAAGATCCCGCTGGGCGAGACGGAGCAGATCGACCTCGCCTTCGGCCTCGCGATGTTCCTGGTGATGTTCGGCATGAGCCTCGTGCCGAAGATCGCGGGCTGGATCGACGTGACGCTGACGCCGGGCGGCGTGGCGCGCTACGGCGGGGGCGCGCGCTTCGCGGCGGGGGCGCTGGGCGAGACGCTGTTCTCGATGCTGCTGGCGCCGGCGGCGGCGCTTCGGGTGACGATCTTCATGGTCGGCCTGGTCTTCGGCAAGGCGATCCGTTGGAGCGGTCAGAACCGCGACGCCTATGCGCTGAGCTGGGGCGACGCGGCGCGCGGGCTGTGGCCGCAGACGCTGTTCGGCGCCTCGCTGACGGGGCTGCTGGCGGCGACCTATCCGGGCGCGCTGCCCTGGGCGGCGCCGGTGCTGGCGGGCCTGACGCTCTCGATCCCCTTCGCGGTCGTGACGGCGAGCCCCGGCTTCGGGCGGCTGCTGACGCGCTGGCGGCTGGCGGCGATACCGGAGGAGTTCGAGACGCCGGAGAGCCTCCGGCGTCTCGGCGAGGGCGGCGACGGGCCGGAGGCGCCGGCGCGGCGCGCGGCCTGAGCCCTCAGGCGGGCGCCCGGTCCGGGCCCGCGCGGGTCTCGGTGATCACGAGGCGGCAGCCCTCGCAGGCGGCGGGGCCGATCTGGGCGTGCCAGCGGCAGCGCCGCCGGATGCCGCAGGGGCGGGCGCCCTCGGCCCCGGCGTCCGCCTCGGGGCCGAGGGCGCCCACCACGCGGTCGATCACGCCGCAGCGCCCGCCGGTCCATTGCCGGCACTCGGCCTCGACGCAGGGGGCGGCGAAGCGGAAGCGGCGCTCCGGCTCCCGGCCCCGCCGCGCCTCCGCCAGGAAGGCGGCGGTGGCGGGCAGCGGGCGGCCGAGCAGGGCCACCGTGCCGTCCGCCTGAACCACCACGATCAGCGCCGCGCCCGGGCGCGCGAGCGCGCTCGGGCAGAGGCGGGGCGGATCCTCGGCCTCCGGCATGGCGCTCAGCCCGGCCGGGGCGCGAAGGCCTGCGCCGGCTTGTCGTCGATGCGCAGGCCGCCCTGCACGTCGATCCAGATGCCGAGCCATTCGCGCGGGAAGCGCGCGACGACGTCGCCCTGGAAGTCGATGCGGGCGAGCTCGGTCAGCACGGCGCTCTGGATCGCCTCCTCGAAGCGGCGTTCCTGCCGGTCGCGCAGCTTCAGTTCGCCGAGATGCACGACGAAGCGGTTGGTCTCGGGCATGACGCGGCCTTCCCTCTCCCCTCCGAGTCGGCCGGCCCGCCCGATGCGAGCCGTCGCCGCGATCGGAAGTCCCACCCTGCCGCGCGCCGAGGGAACGCAGGCTGAGGGGCGCGTTCGGCCGGCGGCGAGACTTGCGGCGGAGCGGGCGCGCGCCGGGGGGGCGTCCTTGACTGTCCCGGGAGGCGGTGGTCGGATCGCGCCGCACCGAAACGTGAGGGCCCCCGATGATCGCGCATCCCTATCTCCTCTTCCTCGGCGACGCGCCGGACCCGCTCGCCGCCAAGGTGGCGCAGGGGATTCGGGACTGGCGGCCGGACGCCTCGGTCGGGCAGTTCCGGCTGCCGGGATGCAAGGCGGACATGAAGCTGCCCGACATGACGATCGACGAGGCCGTGGCCGCCGGCGCCAGGACGCTGGTGATCGGTGTCGCGAACCGGGGCGGCGTGATCTCCGACGCCTGGAAGGCGGTGCTGGAGGAGGCGCTGATCAAGGGCCTCGACATCGCCTCGGGCCTGCACAACCTCCTGCGCGACGAGCCGGCGCTGGTGGCGCTGGCGAAGGAGCGCGGGCGGACGCTGCACGACGTGCGGGTGCCGACGGTGAAGTATCCCATCGCGAACGGCGTGCGGCGGACCGGCCGGCGCTGCCTCGCGGTCGGGACGGACTGCTCGGTCGGCAAGATGTACACCGCCCTCGCCATGGAGAAGGCGATGGCGGAGCGGGGCATGAAGGCGAGCTTCCGCGCGACGGGCCAGACCGGGATCCTGATCACGGGCGAGGGCGTGCCGCTCGACGCGGTGATCGCGGACTTCATGGCGGGCTCGATCGAGTGGCTGACGCCGGACGCCGAGGAGGATCACTGGGATCTGATCGAGGGGCAGGGGAGCTTGTTCCACGCCTCCTATTCCGGCGTGACGCTGGCGCTGATCCATGGCGGGCAGCCGGACGCGCTGGTGCTGTGCCACGAGCCGACGCGCGAGCACATGCGCGGTCTGCCGGACTACAGGCTCCCGTCGCTCGACGCGCTGAAGGATCTGGCGGAGATCATGGGGCGGATCGTCAACCCGGCCTGCCGCACCATCGGGATCAGCGTGAACACCGCGGCGATGAGCGAGGAGGAGGCGGTCGACTACCTCGCGAATCTGGAGAAGAAGTTCGGGATGCCGGCGGTCGATCCGTTCCGGCACGGGGCGGAGCGGCTGGTGGATCAGCTCTGGTGAGCGGGCTTTCGGTCTCGGCGCGGCGGGAGACGTTCCCGCTGCGCGAGGTGTTCGCGATCTCCCGCGGGGCGCGGACCGAGCAGGTGGTGGTGACGGTCGAGGTCTCCGACGGCGAGCATCGCGGCTGGGGGGAGTGCACGCCCTACGCCCGCTACGACGAGACGGTGGAGGGGGTCATCGCCGACATCGAGGCGCTGTCGACCGACGGGCTGACGCGGGAGACGCTGGCGGCGCGGCTGCCGGCGGGGGCGGCGCGGAACGCGGTGGACTGCGCGCTCTGGGACCTCGAGGCGAAGCGGGCCGGGCGGCGCGTCTGGGAGCTCGCCGGCCTTTCGGCGCCGGGGCCGGTGGCGACGGCCTACACGCTGTCCCTGGGCGAGCCGGAGGCGATGCGGGCGAAGGCGGCGGAGCACGCTTGGCGGCCGCTGCTGAAGGTGAAGCTGGGCGGCGAGGGGGACGTCGCGCGGATCGAGGCGGTGCGGGCCGGGGCGCCGAAGTCGACGATCGTGGTGGACGCGAACGAGGGCTGGACCGTCGAGACCTATGCCGAGCTCGCGCCGGTTCTGGCGCGGCTGGGGGTGGCGATGGTGGAGCAGCCGTTTCCCGCGGGCGACGACGCGGCGCTGGCGGAGATCGAGCGGACGCTGCCGGTCTGCGCGGACGAGAGCTGCCACGACCGCGACAGCCTGCCGGCTCTCGTCGGGCGCTACGACATGGTCAACGTCAAGCTCGACAAGACCGGGGGCCTGACCGAGGCGCTGGCGCTGCGCGACGCGGCGCGGGCGGCGGGGTTTCAGGTGATGGTCGGCTGCATGATGGGGACCTCGCTGGCGATGGCGCCGGCGGTGCTGGTCGCGCAGGGGGCGGAGGTGGTCGATCTCGACGGGCCGCTGCTGCTCGCCGCGGATCGGGTCCCGGGACTGGTCTACGACGCCGCGGGGGCGCATCCGCCCGAGCCGGCGCTTTGGGGTTGAGAGGAGGCGCGGCATGGGCCGGACGGTCTACGTGAACGGCGACTACGTCGACGAGGCGGAGGCGAAGGTCTCGGTCTTCGACCGGGGGTTCCTGTTCGCCGACGGGGTCTACGAGGTGACCTCGGTGCTGGAGGGCAAGCTCATCGATTTCGACGGGCACTGCCGGCGGCTGGGGCGGAGCCTGGGCGAGCTCTCCATGCCCTCGCCGATCTCGGACGAGGATCTGCTGGAGGTGCATCGGGAGCTGGTGCGGCGCAACGGGGTCGAGGAGGGGGTGATCTACCTTCAGATCACCCGCGGCGCGGAGGACCGGGACTTCGCCTGGTCCGAGGACATCGCGCCGACGGTGGTGCTGTTCACCCAGTCCAAGAGCATCGTCGAGTCGCCCTTGGCGAAGCGCGGGGCCAAGGTGATCTCCATCGACGACAAGCGCTGGGCGCGGCGGGACATCAAGACGGTGCAGCTGCTCTGGCCCTCCCTCGCCAAGATGGAGGCGAAGAAGGCAGGGGCGGACGACGCCTGGATGGTCGAGGACGGGGCGGTGACGGAGGGGACCTCCAACAACGCCTACATCGTGACCGGCGACGGGACCATCGTGACGCGCCAGCTTTCGGAATCGATCCTGCACGGGATCACGCGGGCGGCGGTGCTGCGTTTCGCGCGGGAGGCGCAGATGCGCATCGAGGAGCGGGCCTTCACCATCGAGGAGGCGAAGGCGGCGGCGGAGGCGTTCACCACCTCGGCCTCGGGCTTCGTGACGCCGGTGGTGGAGATCGACGGGGTCGCGCTCGGCGGGGGGACGCCGGGGCCGGTCGCGACGCGGCTGCGGGAGATCTATCTCTCGGAGAGTCGCAAGCGGGCGATCTGAGAGCGCGTCCGAGAAGGGTCGGGCGATCCGCCTGACGAGGGTTGCGATGGCGGCGATGGTGATGAGGGCCTCGGCGACGTCGGTGAGTCGCCGGTAGTCGCGCACGAGGCGCCGGCCCTTCATGATCGAGGCGAAGGTGCGTTCCACGACCCAGCGGCGGCGGACGACGCCGAAGCCGGTGGCGCCGCGCGGTCGCTTGACGATCTCGAGCGCGACGTGGGTCTTCGTCCGAGCCCGGGCGACCGGCCGGCCGGCATAGCCGCCGTCGGCGAAGACCGTCTCGGCGAAGGGAAAGGCGCGGCGCGCGAGGCGCGGGACGCCCTTGGCGCCGTCGCGATCCTGGACGTCGGCGGCGTGGACCTCGACCGCCGGCAGTCGGTGTCGGTGTCGGTCATGATGTGGCGCTCGCGCAGATGGATCTTCTCACCGGCGTCGAAGCCGTTCAATCGCCCTTTTGATCCGCCGTCCTGACGCTCCGGCTGTCGAGGACGGCGGCCGACGGCGAGGCGTCGCGGCCTTCTCATTTTTGGTCGGCCGGAACCGGCGCGTGGTGGACCCGGGGCCACACGCCCTCCCGCTGCCAGCGGCGGAAATGGTGGTGGACGGCCTGCCACGGCGGGGAATCGTGCGGCAGCAGACGCCACGCGCAGCCGGCCCGCAGCAGGTGGAGGATCGCCGCGACGATCTCGCGCTTGGCGGCCTTGCGCGGTCGACCGCCGGGGGTCGCGTCGGGCATCATCGACGCGATGGCGGACCACTGAAGGTCGGTCAGGTCGCTCGGATAGGCGCGGCGGCGCGAACGGCGGGGCATCGGTGTCGTCCTCGGTCGGAACGGGGCGACACCTCATGAATCAGAGAAAGGACGCGGGGGGAATCCCCCTTCTCAGACGCGCTCTTAGGTAGAGCTTCGCGAGGCGAGAGGCCGGCGAGCTCAGCCAGATCGTCCAGAGTTGGGCGCACGCTGTGGTCGAGTTCGGAGAGCGCCAGCTACAAAGCATCCAGCCCTAGCGGTGCCACCGGTGTCGGAAGCTGAGCCAGAAGCTGGCGCGCCGGCTTCTCGGGATCCATGAAGGCCGGGCGAAGCAACGCGGCGAACAGCGCGGCGCGCCCTCGCCGCAACACGCCCGCGTCAGGTTCGAGCCGGATGATTTCGTCCGAGGCGCTGGCGTAGATCTTCGAAAGTAGCTGGCACTCTGGTCCATAGGGACCCCGCACCGACGGTGCGACGGCGAGCGCCAGCAGCGTCTGGCTCGAAACGGGCACCGACGCGCCGCAGCGGGAGTGATCCTGCCCCGGAAAAGTGGACGGGTTCAGGCCGCCATTCGCTCCATGTCGGCCGGTGAACGGTAGCCTATCCCGGAATGCAGTCGCCGGGAATTGTGGAAGCCCTGGATGTAGGCGAAGCGGTCTCGGCGCGCGTCGTCGCGGGTGGCGTAGACGCGGTGATGGATGCGCTCGACCTTGAGCGCGTGGACGAGGCTCTCCATCGGCGCGTTGCCGAGACAGTTGCCCTTCCGGCTCATCGACGGCGTGATCCCTGCGGCGGCAAGGACCTGGCGGTAGGCGTGCGCGGCATACCGGGCGGTCTCAACCGGTCGTCGCAACGCTTCTCGAATGGAGCTTGCGATGGCGGGACGGAAGCGAGGCGGGGAACGAGCCCTGGCGTGGGTCGCTGCCGCTTGATGGCCATCTCGAGCGCCTCGAGGGCGATGTCGGCATGCAGAGTGTCGCGCCCCGCCCAGCCGGCGACCTTGCGGGTGTGCATGTCGATCAACGCCGCCAGGTGAGCGGGGACCGTGGCCCCTGCGGGGCCGCGCAAACCCCGCGAACGCCAGCCCTCGCCGGTGCGCACATAGGTCAGGTCGGCGAGCCGGACCTGGTTCGGCGCCGTCGCCGTGAAGTTCCGCCGCAGCCTGTTCCGTGCGATCGGGTGACCGTGCCGGCTGTCCGTCGTGCGCACACGGCGCGGGATCGCCGCGAGGCCGCGCAGGTCCGCCCGGCGCATCAGCCGCGCGATCCGGTGGCGGCCGACGAGTCGGCCGTGGGCGCGCTAGACCGGCATGCACGCACGGCGCGTCCTAGGCCCCGCCGCTCTCGGCGTGGACCGCCCGGATGTCGGCCGGCAGCGCCCGGTTCGCGACGGCGCGCCTGCTCTCCGGCCGCCGGCGCCAAGCGTAGTGGCCGCTTGGCGACACGCCCGGCACGCGGCAGATCATGCGAACCGGCCAGAGGTGGCGGTGCCCTTCGACGAACCGGTGCTTCACCGGCTGGCCGCTCCGAAGATGAGCGCGGCTTTTTTCAGGATGTCGCGCTCCATCTGCGCCCGCGAGAGTTTCCGCTTCAGCCGCGCGTTCTCCGCGGCGAGGTCCGCCGGAGACGCGACCCGCATCGCGGGCCGTCGCGCAGGGGCGGCTTCAGAGAATTGCTTCATCCAGCGCCGCAGCGGTGTCTCGGGCAGACCGAGCTCGTCGGCGACGCGCACGATCGGCAGGCCGCTGTCGAGCACGCGCTCGACGACCTGCCGCTTGAAGCTCTCGCGAAAATGGCGGCGCTTCTTCGCCTCCATCGGACACTCCTCTCTTGGCTCGAAAGCGTAGCACGGGTGTCCACCAGACCGGGGCAGGATCAGTCGCCGCAGGCGTATCGAACGCCACGATCGGAGTGGCGGATCGGACCCGGCGTCGGCCTGCGGTTCCGCAACGCCATGCCCGTGGCGTCGACCGCGAGGCTCGCTTTCAGCCGGTCGGAGGTCGACCAGCCGACGATCTCCATCGTGGCCCGGTCCTTGACCGCGGC
>DATFKM010000107.1:0-4088 GCA_035268645.1 Paracoccaceae bacterium
GCAGGCAGACGATCGCCCCGGCCGAGAGCAGCGTGACCACCACCCAGCGCGGCCCGAACGCCTCCTCGAGCTGCAGAAGGTCGGGGGTGATCGAGGCGAGCGAAGGCCCGACGCCCCCCATCTTCACCCACACCACCCAGCCCCCGACCGCCACCAACGCGGCGAGCTTGACCACCGCCTCGACGGCGATGGCGGCGACGACGCCGTGTTGGCGTTCCGAGGCGTCGACGCTGCGGGTGCCGAAGAGGATCGTGAACACGGCCATGCCGGCCGCGGCCCAGAAGGCGGTGGCGGCGCCGGCCCCGAAGTCCGGCCCGGTGACCGCCTCGAAGCTGGCGGAGACCGCCTTGAGCTGAAGGGCGATGTAGGGCGTGCAGGCGACGACGCAGAGCACCGTGACGAGTCCCGCGAGGGCCGGCGACTTGCCGTAGCGCGATGACAGCAGGTCGGCGATCGAGGTGATGCGCTGAGCGCGGCCGATGCGGACCATCTTGCGCAGAAGGAACCACCAGCCCGCGAACACCAGGACCGGACCTGTGTAGATGGCCACGAACTCGAGACCGCCGCGAACGGCCGAGCCGACGGCGCCGTAGAAGGTCCAGGAGGTGCAGTAGATCGAGATCGAGAGCGTGTAGACCAGCGGCGACGCCAGCCAGCCGCCATCGCCGCGTCGCCGCCGTCGCTCTGCCGCGAAGGCGACGACGAAGAGGATCGCGACGTAACCGAGACAGGCGGCGAGCAGCAGATCGGGCGTCGGCATCACGGAGCCTCGCGGGCGAGGCGGCGGGCGAGGCGACGCGCGCCGACGACAAGCCCGATCCAGACCGCGAGGATGAAGACCAGCACCGAAGGCGCGCCGAGGATGCGCCCGTCATGCGCGAAGACGCGGATGAAGGGCGGCATCAGAAGGAACAGGCCGACGAGCGGCAGAAGGGCGGCCAGCGCTTCGGCCCGCCGGCGACGCGGCAGGCGGGCGGCCGCGTCGGGGCCGCGGGACCGCAGGACCTGGGCGGCGGTCCCCGCCCGGGGAGGCGCGGGCGGCTCGCCCGGGCGTCCCGCGGCGTCGACCGGCGCATCGGGCGCCTCAGAGCGGTGCGAGCCGGAGGACATGCTCCACCACGTCTCGGTTGGAGAAGGGCTTGGTGATGAAGGCGTCGACGCCCAGATCCTCGGCCGTGCGCCGGTCCTGCGCCTGACCTTTGGCGGTGAGCATCAAGACGGGCGTCGCGGCGAGGGTCGGATCGGCGCGGAGGCGGCGCAGCACGTCGAAGCCGTTCAGCCGAGGCAGCATGACGTCGAGGATCATCAGGTCCGCCGGCGTCTCGAAGAGGCGGGCGACGGCGGTTTCGCCGTCCACCGCCTCGTCCACGGCGTAGCCTTCGCGGCGCAGCAGGAAGCGCAGCGATTCGACGATGTGCGGCTCGTCTTCCGCGATCAGCACGCGCCTCGCGCCCATGGCGTCCCTCCCCGCCGCACGCGGCCTGGAGGCGCGGTGCGGCCGTCCCGCTGGCCGTTCGGCCTCTTCTGCAGCCTTCATGTTATCGACGCTCAGGGCGCTGGCAACGTCGATCGGCGGCCGAGGTCGCCGGGATCGCCGTCGAGGAGGCCGATGGGTCCGTCTCCGGCGTCGGTCGCGCACCGCCCAGGGACGCGGTCGCGCGGCAGGCGCGTGCGCCTGCCGTCTCCCCGCTTCAGGCGGGCGTTTCGAGCTCGGCGCGGGCGTCTTCGGGCGTCGGGGCCCAGCTCTGCCCGGCGGCGACGAGGCAGGCGACGCCGTCCGGCGTGGTCACCAGGATCGTCCAGCTTCCGGTCTCGGCGGAGGCGTAGACCTCGATCACCGATGCGCCGCGCTGGAGGCCATAGCCGCGACGCGTCTCGCCATAGGCGTCACGCAGGCGCTTCACCACGGCCGCGCGCTCGCCGCAGACCGCGTCGCCTGCGAGGTCGGCGCGGGCGGATGGCGCGGCGACCACGCCTGCCAGAAGAACCGCGGCGAGGCCGGCGGCGGAGGACGGCACGGTCGGAACGGAACGGAACATGACGTCGCCTCGTCTCTCGCGCACCGGGGCGCCTTGGGAATCGGCCGCCGGGAGGCGGAGCCCGACCGTCGGAGACCGCGCGAGGCGCGCGGGCTCCGGACGGTCGGCTCGGTCCCGACGGAACGGCTGTCAGGCAGCCTCGCGTCACAAGGCGAAGACCAGGTTAACGTCTCCGGTCGGTTCGGCGGGCGAGGGGGGCGCCCGAAGGGCCGGCGGCGAGCGCGGATGGACCTGCGAGGTCGCGGCTCCCGGAACCGCGCCGCGCCGTCAGCCGGGCGTCGGAATCGGCACGCAGGGCGCCCAGACATAACCCTCCGGATCGACGAGGTGCGCCTCGCGCAGACCGTGTGGCTTGTCCGTCGCCGCCGAGAGGACGGTCGCGCCGGCTGCGACGGCCCGGGCCTCGGCGGCGTCTGGGTCGATCCCGTAGAGACGGAACTCGGCGCCGGCGCCGCGGGCCTCGACGCCGTCGACCGCGCCGCGGAGGGGGTGGCCGCGGTAGGACCAGTCAGAATGCAGGAACCAGGTCGCGCCGGCGGCGGAGAGGACGGCGAAGTGCTCCTCCCAGTAGAGGACGCGGGCCCCGAGGACCTCCGCCTGCCAACGCGCGGCGCGGTCGACGTCGACGACGAGGAGGTTGAGGCCGAGCCCGGTCGGGATCGCTGCGCCGAAGGCGGGCGGGTGCGGGCGATCGGCCCCCTTTTCGGGCGGGTCCTGCGCGGCGGCCATGCATCTCCCCCGACCGATTCGCCCGCTCCTTGGCGCGCCGTGCCACGATGTCGCCCGCCGCCTTGCCGCCGCAAGCCCCGGCGGCTATGCCGCGGCGCAGCGAAGACGGGAGATCCGACCCATGCCGCAGACGCGCCCACGCCGATCCGCCCTCTACATGCCCGGCGCCAAGGCGCGCGCGCTGGAGAAGGCGCGGACGCTGCCCGCGGACGCGCTGATCCTCGACCTCGAGGATGCCGTGGGTCCGAGCGAGAAGGACGCGGCGCGGCGCATGGTCGTGGAGGCGGTTCGGGCCGGCGGCTTCGGCCCTCGCGAGGTCACGATCCGCGTCAACGGCCTGGAGACGCCCTGGGGCGAGGCGGACCTGAAGGCGGCCGCGGAGGCGAAGCCCGACGCCGTGGTGATCCCGAAGGTCGACGGGCCTGAGGACCTCGCCGAGGCGGCGGCGCGACTCGACGCGGCGGGCGCCGGCGACGTGGCGCTCTGGGCGATGATGGAGACGCCCCTCGGGATCCTCGACGCGCGGGAGATCGCGGCGGCCCCGCGCCTCGCCTGCCTCGTGATGGGCGCCAACGATCTGGTCAAGGAGCTGGGCGCGGAGCACACGCCGGAGCGAGCGGAGGTGGCGACGAGCCTCGGGATCTGCCTGCTGGCGGCGCGTGCGCACGGCCTCGCCGTTCTCGACGGCGTCTACAACGCGTTCAAGGATCAGGATGGGCTCGAGGCGGCCTGCCGCGCCGGCCGCGCCATGGGCTTCGACGGCAAGACGCTGATCCACCCGGACCAGCTCGCCGTCGCGAACCGGGTCTTCGCGCCTTCCGAGGCGGAGCTGGAGTTCGCCCGCCGGCAGGTGGCGGCCTTCGAGGAGACGCGGGCGAAGGGCGAGGCCGTCGCGGTGGTCGACGGCAGCATAGTCGAGAACCTGCATGTCGAGACGGCGCGCGCCCTGATCGCCAAGGCCGAGGCCATCGCGAAGCTGGAGGCGGAGGCGGCCTAGGCGCGGTCCTTTGCTGCGCCGCATCATTTCAAGCCCGTAAATTTCAGGCTTGAAGTTTCCGGAGACTCGGGCGAGCCTTCCCACGATGCATGGGAGGCGCCGGATGCGGATCGCTTGTCTCGGCGGAGGGCCTGCGGGCCTCTACTTCGCCATCTCGGCGAAGCTGAGGAACCCGACGCACGAGATCGACGTGATCGAGCGCAACCGGCCTGACGACACCTTCGGCTGGGGCGTGGTGCTGTCGGACGAGACGCTGGACAACCTGCGCGCCAACGATCCGGCAAGCGCCGAGGCGATCCAGGCGCATTTCGCCTATTGGGATG
>DATFKM010000108.1:0-4045 GCA_035268645.1 Paracoccaceae bacterium
CGCGCGGCGCGGTTCGGCGCTCGACGGCCTCCGCAACGCACCACGCGGCCCACCCGCAGGGGACCGCTCGTCAAGCCGCATCGCGCGACGCTCCGCCCAGTCGCCGCAGCGGGCGAGCCGGCGCGCCGCCGACCGTCCAGCCTGCCGGCGCGTCGTCGCGCAGCACAGAATGAGGCGCGAGGATCGACCCCGCGCCGAGACGGGCCTGCACGATCGCATAAGGGCCGACGAAGGCGCCGGCGCCGACCTCTCCGCTCGAGACGGGGACCGTCGGCGCCTCCGGCCGCGCGCGATAGCCGACAGTCGCGCCATGAGACAGCGTCGCGCCCGGCCCGATCCGCGCGCAGGGCAGGACCACCACGGCGAAGCCGTGCAGGATCCGCAGCCCCGGCCCTATCTCCGCCGCCCAGGCGATCTCCGCCGACACCGCCAGGCAGCAGTGTCGATGCCAGAGCGCCGCGACCGGCCACCAGCGACGCCGCCCCAGCCGCGCCGTCCGAAGCAGCCGGTAGGAAGCCACCGCACGGAAAGTCTTGTGCACGAAAAGATCCGGCCAGATCCGGCGCCCGGGTCCGAGCCGCGCGTGATCCGCGCGGATCGCCGCCCAGAGCTCCCCCCGGGCGGGCGCCGTCACGCGGCCGAGCCCCGCCGGGAGAGACCCTGGACGGTCGTCCCGAGCCGTCTCGACGTCGGTCGGCGTGGGCGCCTCAGCTCCGCCGGCGGCGTCCAGCACCGGAACCGCGGCGGCTCGCGACCGAGCCCGTCCATCGCAGCGACGGGCCGCGGACGGCTCGCGATCCGCCTCGACGCTCGAGGCGTCGCGCGGCGCATCGGGGACGCCGTCGGTCTCGGGCGCCCGCGCCCGCCGCCAGGCCAGCGCCAGCCGCGCCGCGCCACTCACGAGCACCGCCGCGGCGGCGCCCGCCGCCCCCGCTCCCGGGGCGAACGCCAGCGTCGCCGCCGCGGCCACCGCGGCCACCGCGGCGCCGAGCACCTGCACCCCGGCCTCGGCGCGCCCGCGCCCCGCCGCGAGCAGGCGAAGCCCCAGCGGCGCCTCGACCGCCTGGACCGCGACGGCCGCCGCCAGGATGGCCGCAGGCCCTGCGGCCGCCCCCGCCGCGCCGCCGAGCCCCGCCAGCACGCCGGCCGCGCCGAGGCCGAGCCCGGCGGCCGCGGCGAGCCCGCCGAGCCGCGCCGCCCGCGCCGCCGAGCGCGCCGCCGAGACGTCGCCCCGCCCGAGCGCCGACGAGAGCCGCGGCCCCGCCGCCCCGGCGACGCCGCCCAAGGCGGCCAGCGGCGCCTGCGCGGCCAGGAGCGCCAGCGCGAAGGCGCCCACCGCCTCGGCGCCCGCCACCAGGGGCAGGAGCAGCAGCGGCGCCTGCCAGCTCGCGCCGCGGGCGGCGAGCGACAGAGTCAGCGGCAGCGCCTCGGCCAGCGGCGCCCGCGCCGAACGTACGCGTGGCCGCGGCAGCGCGCGAAGAAGAAGCGCCGCCTGCCCGGCCGCCGCGGCCCAGAGCGACGTCGCCCATGCCGCCGCCGGATCCGCGCCCAGCGCGGCGCCCGCCGCCGCCGCCAGCGCCGCCGCGCCCAGAGGGAGCGCCCCGAGGGCGGGTCGCTCCAGCGCCCGCGCCGCCTGCCCGCCGAAGAAGAGCGCCCCGTATGCCGGCAGCGCCGCCGCCATCCAGCCGCCGTCGAACCTCAGCCACAGCGCGCCGATGAGCGAGCCGACCGCCAGCGCGACGCTCCAGCCGAGCGCGAGCGCGCCCGCCGCCGCCGCGTCGTCCGGGGCCTGCGGGATCCGCCGCATCACCGTCATCGCGAGGCCCAGCGAAACGACGGGGCCGAGCAGCAGCACCGCCGCCCGCCCGTGCGCGAAGCTCCCGAAGGCCTCCAGCGTCAGCATCGCCGCGAGGCCGGCGAAGCCCGCCATGGCCGTCGCCCGCCCGACGCCCGCCCAAAGCGCGCCGGTCGCAAGCCGCCGCACCCAGCCATCGCCACGCATCATCTCATCGCCCTTTCTCGGCAAACGCCGCCCGGGACGCCGATCCGCCGGAGCCGCTCCAACCCCTGCGGCCCAGACCTCTCGCGGGGGCCGGCCCCGACGCGTCCCGGCGCGAACGCTGCTGGCCGCAGGAGACCGGTTGCGGCCTCGCACGCCCTGCCGACCGGTCCGCGGGCCTCCGGACGGAGGGCCGAGATTTCCACGCCGCCCGCGGCCATGCTGTCGGACGATCGCGCGCCGAGCGCCGGCGTTCCCCGTCCACCTCCCGCGAACCAGGCTCCGCACCGCGGGGCCGCCACCGGGGTCCCGGCGCCGCGGGCCGTGCCTCGGCCCTCACCGCGGCTCTCGGCATGCCGCTCGGAAACGGTACAGAGAGGCCGACCCGGCGCTCCCAGGAGCGCGCTCCTTGCGGCCGGCGCCGCGCCGATCGCTTCGGCCGAGCGGCGCGAACCGGCGCGAAACTCCGGCCTTGCGATCGGACCCCTCTCGGGCCCCGTTCGGGACCGCCGGGTCCGTGGCGGATTCCGTCGGCCGCACGGAGGCCCCGGGGATCAGCCGGGCTCGCGTGAGAGGCCCGGCCTGCGTCCGCCCTCACGCGATGCGACGGCTCCAGCGTGACCGAGCCGCAGTGCCGCGACGACGCCGGCTCTCCGGCCTCGCCCCTCCAGGCCGCCAGCCTCCGCCGGGGGACGCGTGCGCCGGGGCCGCCCACCCTCCGAAGGCTTCGCCGCGGCGCCGATCGTCCCTTCAGCATCGAGGGCGGCCGGCCGAAGACCAGGCCCGCGAGGACGGACGCCGTCCCGCTCAGGCCCTCGCCATCCGCCACAGGCGCCCCCGCATGTCGGGCGACCGCAACGCGGCGGCGAGGTAGAACGCTCCCGCTCGACCCGTCGCCGCCGCGAGGGCGCCGAGCCCCAGGCCTTCGGCATCGGGCGCAGGACCCGCCATCGCACGCCCCGCACGACCGAGGGCCGCCCGCGCCGCCCAGATCTCCGCTCGCGACAGCCGCGCGCCGGCCCCGGAGGCGTTGCGTTCCAACGCCGCGGGATCCGCCAGGAAGGGCTCCACGCCGAGGAACCGCGCCAGCGCCGCGAGCGTCGCCTCCGGCTCGCTCGTCAGCGTCTCGTAGTCCAGCCGGTGCACCCGGCTCGGGGCCTTCTCGCGCAACCGCGCCTCTCCCCGCGCCAGCGCCGCCCAGGCGCGGGCCTGCAAGGCCGGATGCCAGCGCGCGCGCTCCCGGCCCCAATGCTCCGGCAGCGCCTTGTAGGAGCGCAGCACCGCCCAGAGCCCGCGCGAGACGAAGACGAAGCGCGCCCGCGGAAACGCCGCGAGGATCTCAGCCGCACGCGTCCAGTCCGGCGGCGTGTTCCAGCCCCAGAAGGCGCGCCCGCCGGCGGCGGCGGCGCCGTACAGCATCGCGCCCCAGAGCCGCGCCCAGTCCTCGCCCTCTGCCGCCTCCGCCGCGCGGCGCATCGCCGGGGTCGTCACCGTCGGCCGATGGATCGGAGGCTCGCCGCCCTCGACCGAGCGCAGCCGCAGCCGCGCCAGCGCCGCCGAGCGGAACCCGGGCAACGCCGCCGCCCGCCCGCCGCCGAACGGGCCCGGCGCCCCCAGCCCCTCGGCGATCTGCGCGGCATAGGCGTCGTTCACCACCAGCCCCCCGCCGTGGTTCAACAGCCAGGTCGCCAGCGTCGAGCCGGAGCGCGCCTGCCCGACGACCACCACCGGCGCCGAGGGATCGAGCTCAATCCTCGAAATATTCGGCGAACCGCCCATAGCGCCCTCCCCGTCCGTCCCGGCCCGGGCGTGGATCGCCCCCGGCCGGCGTCGCCGTCAGCGCGAGGCCCGCGACCCGCGCCCCCGCCTCGCCCAGCGCCCGCAACGCCGCGCGCGTCTCGGCCCGCGTCGTGCGCCCCCAGCGCAGCGCCAGCACCGAGCGGTCCGCCGCCGCCGCCGCCAGTCGCGCGTCCGCCACCGCCAGCAGCGGCGGCGTGTCGATCACGATCACCTCGAAGCGCCCGCGCAGCCCCGCCAACACCGCCT
>DATFKM010000109.1:0-3297 GCA_035268645.1 Paracoccaceae bacterium
GGCTGCGCGCCTGCGCCTTGAGGTTGGTGAACTGCCCGCCCGGCATCTCGTGGAGGTAGACCTCGGCCGAGGGCGCCTTCATCTCGGTGTCGAAGGCGGCGTATTGCAGCCGAACCAGCTCCCAGTAGTCCGAGATCGCGCGGAGCCGCGCGGGGTCGAGCCCGGTGTCGCGGTCCGTCCCCCTCAGCGCCTGCACGATCGAGCCGAGCGGCGCCTGGCTGGTCAGTCCCGAAAGCGCGTCCATCGCCGCATCGACCGCGTCCACGCCGGCCTCCGCCGCCGCCAGCACCGTCGCCGGCGCCATCCCGGCGGTGTCGTGGGTGTGCAGATGGATCGGGAGCCCCGTCTCCTCCTTCAGCGCCTTGACCAGCGCGCGCGCCGCGTCCGGCTTCAGGAGCCCCGCCATGTCCTTGACGCCGAGGACGTGGGAGCCGGCGTCGGCCAGCGCCCGCCCCATCTCGACGTAGTATTTCAGATCGTACTTGGAGCGGTCCGGATCGTCGAGGTCGCCGGTGTAGCAGACCGCGCCCTCCAGCACCTTCCCCGTCTCGAGCACCGCGTCCATCGAGACGCGCATGTTCTCGACCCAGTTCAGCGAATCGAACACGCGGAACACGTCGACGCCCGACTCCGCCGCCTGCGCCACGAAGCGCCGCACCACGTTGTCGGGGTAGTTGGTGTAGCCGACCCCGTTCGCCCCCCGCAGCAGCATCTGCGTCAGGAGGTTCGGCATCCGCTCGCGCAGGTCGCGCAGCCGCTGCCACGGGCATTCGTCGAGGAAGCGGTAGGCGACGTCGAAGGTCGCCCCGCCCCAGCACTCCACGCTGAACAGCTGCGGCAGGTCGTGCGCATAGGCCGGCGCCGCGCGCACCATGTCGAAGCTGCGCATCCGCGTCGCCATCAGGCTCTGATGCCCGTCGCGCATCGTCGTGTCGGTGATCAGCAGGCGCTCCTGCGCCAGCATCCAGTCGGCGAGGCCCTTCGCCCCCTTCTCGTCGAGGAGCTGGCGGGTCCCCTTCGCGGGCGCCTCCGCCCGGACCCTCGGCGCCCGCGGCGGGCGGGCGTGCGCCGGCGGCCGCGCCCGGCCGTCCACCTCCTCGCGCCCGTTCACCGTGACCTCGGCGAGGTAGGTCAGCAGCTTGGTCGCCCGGTCCTGCCGGGCGGCGAAGTCGAACAGCTCCGGCGTCTCGTCGATGAACTTGGTGTGGTAGCTCATGTCGACGAAGCGCGGATGCTTCAGCAGGTTCTCGACGAAGGCGATGTTGGTGGCGACGCCCCGGATCCGGAACTCGCGCAGCGCCCGGTCCATCCGCGCGATCGCCTCCTCGGGCGTCGGC
This sequence comes from Paracoccaceae bacterium, assembly GCA_035268645.1. GTDB lineage: Bacteria > Pseudomonadota > Alphaproteobacteria > Rhodobacterales > Rhodobacteraceae > Albimonas. Next base: position 1,338 of record DATFKM010000109.1, read on the forward strand.
GCCCAGGCCGTCACCTTCTCCAGAAGGCTGTCGTAGTAGCGCGTGATCACCGCGCCCGAATAGGCCGTGCCGCCGTCGAGCCGGATGCCGAAGCCCGTCGCCCCCCGATAGGCGGTGATCCGTCCGTAATCGGGGATGAAGCTGTTCTGCGGGTCCTCCGTCGTCACCCGGCACTGCACCGCGTGCCCGCGCAGCTGGATCGCGTGCTGGCCCGGCACGCCCGTCGCCTCGGCCACGCTCGCGCCCTCGGCGATGCGGATCTGCGCCTTGACGATGTCGATGCCCGTCACCTCCTCGGTGACGGTGTGCTCCACTTGGATGCGCGGGTTCACCTCGATGAAGAAGAACTCGTCCGTCTCCATGTCCATCAGGAACTCGACGGTGCCGGCGCACTCGTAGCCCGCGTGCCGCGCGATGCGCAGCGCCAGCTCGCAGACCTCGCCGCGCCGCTCGTCGGTGAGGTAGGGGGCCGGCGCCCGCTCCACGACCTTCTGGTTGCGCCGCTGCACGGTGCAGTCCCGCTCGAACAGGTGGACGATCGTGCCGTCCTGGTCGCCGAGGATCTGCACCTCGACATGCCGCGCCCGCGGGATCAGCCGCTCGAGATAGCCCTCGCCGTTGCCGAAGGCCGCCTCCGCCTCGCGCCGGCCGGAGCGCACGGCGTCCTCGAGCTCGTCCGGCCCCATGATCGGGCGCATGCCCCGCCCGCCGCCGCCCCAGCTCGCCTTGAGCATCAGGGGGTAGCCGACCGCCTCCGCCATCTCCCGGATGGCGTCCATGGCGCCCTCGGGCTCCGGCAGCACCTCGGAGGCCGGGACGACCGGGACCCCCGCCTCCACCGCCGCGCGCCGGGCGCTGGCCTTGTCGCCCAGCATCCGCATCGTGTCCGGCGAGGGGCCGATGAAGGTCAGCCCGTTCGCCGCGCAGGCCTCCGCGAAATCCGGGTTCTCGGACAAAAGCCCGTAGCCCGGATGCACCGCGTCCGCGCCCGACTCCAGCGCCACCCGGATCATCTCCTCGATCGAGAGATAGGCCGCGACCGGCCCCAGCCCCTCGCCGATGAGATAGGCCTCGTCCGACTTGAAGCGGTGCAGCCCCAGCTTGTCCTCCGCCGCGTAGACGGCGACCGTCGCCTTGCCGAGCTCGTTCGCCGCGCGCAGCACCCGGATCGCGATCTCGGACCGGTTGGCGACGAGGATCTTCCTGAAGGTCTTCATGGGAAACGTCTTCTCTCGGAGGCGTGGCCGGACGCCTCCGAGAGACTACGGCAGCGCCCGAGACGCAAGTCTCGCGCGCGGCGGGCGCCCTCTCAGGCCGGCGGCCAGACCAGGTTCACCAGCAGCACCACGGCGAACACCATCACCGCGAAGGCGCCGATCCGCTGCCAGCCCGGCGCGCCGGCGTACCAGCCCGACCGACGCATCAGCAGCCAGAGCGCCACGATGATCGCGATCTCGACGACGAACTGTGCGAGCGTCACCCCGCGTCCTCCCCTCCCGCCGCCAAGGCCAGCGCCAGCGCCTCGCGCGCCGCGTCCTCCCCGGCGTGATTCATCAGCACCAGCACCAGCCGGGCGTCGAGCGCCGCGCTCTCGGCCTCGCTCAACCCCTGATGCGCGCGCAGCAGCGCGTCGTAGAGCCCGTCCGGATCGTCGAGGTTCGGCTCGGTCACGAGGCTCACGGCGCCCCCCCCTTCGCCTTGGCCAGCGCCCCGGCCGCCGCCGCCTTGTCCCAATGCGTCCAGCGCGCCGCGACGTGCTGGTCGGGGCGGATCAGGTAGAAGGCGCGCTCCGCCTCGCCGAGATACCGCGCCCTCAACGCGTCCTCCCGCGGCGCGACGAGCGTCGTCGCCCCCGGCAGATGCGCCTCGCCGCCGAAGACCAGCACGGTGAAGCCGTCGGGCAGCGCGTTCAGCAGCCAGTCGTCCCCGAACGGCGCGTCCGGCGCCGGCGCGCCGGGGC
>DATFKM010000110.1:0-16279 GCA_035268645.1 Paracoccaceae bacterium
GTGATCGCGAAGGTGCCGGGCGGAGTGACCGACGGCTTCGTGGTCTCCGCCGGCTGGCAGGACATCGAGGGGCGGCTGGACGAGCCGGCGGTCGCCGAATGGGTCGAGAGATACCGCGCGGCCACGGGCTCCGACGATCTGCCGGGCACGGGCGCGCTGCTGGGCCGCATGGGCGCGGAGACCTTCGTGCGGGCGCTCGAGGCGGCGGGACGCGACCTGACCCACGAGAGCTTCCGCGAGGCGATGTACACCCTCGACTACTACGACGAGATCGGCGGGCTGCAGGTCGACTACGGGCCGGACGATCATCAGGGCGGCGACACCATCTACGTCTCGAGGATCGTCGACGGGACCTGGGAGATGATCGGCGAGGTTCCGCCGGCGACGAACTGAGGGCGCGACGGGGCCTCGGGGGCCGCGCCGGGCAGGGCTCCGGCGCGGCCCCTTCGCGTTCGAGGGGCCGCGCGACGGCGCCCGGGAGGGAGCGTCCGAGGGAGGGTCGTGGCGGCGCCCTCGCAAGCCGGCGGCCGGGCCCGCTTCCGCCGGATGCAATGCCTTGGGGCGCCGGGCGTCGCGATTCGTCGACGTCCGGCGGGCGCGGGCTTGATCCTTCCACGCCGGCTCACGATCTCGACGGGCATGAAACGGATCCGAGACATGGCACGGAACGGACGCTTCACGGTCATGGCGCTCGCCGGCGCGTCGGGGCTGCTCGCCTCGGCGCTCGCGGCGCCGGCGACCGGCTCCGGTGCGCAGGACGTGACCGGCGTCTGGATGACGCAGAAGCGCACGGCGGCGGTGGAGCTCTCGAGCTGCGAGGGGACGCTCTGCGGGCGCATCGTCTGGCTCGCCGACCCGACCCGGCCGGACGGCGACGTCAAGCGCGACAGGGAGAACCCCGACCCCGCGCTGCGCGAGCGTCCCTGGTGCGGGACCGAGGTGATCACGGGCCTCGAGCCGACGGGTCCGGGCCGCTGGGACGGCGGGCGCTTCTACTATTTCAAGCACGGTCGCGACTACGATCTGGCTATGGAGCGCGAGGGCGAGACGTTGCGCCTGCGCGCCTATCTCGGGCTGAAGGCGCTCGGCCGGACGGAGATCTGGGAGCGTGCGGATCCCGGAATCGAGTTCTGTCCGCAGGCGGCGGACGCCTCCTGAGGGCGAAACCGGCTCGAGGCGCGACGGCCGCGGTCAGGCGCCGCGCGCGCGCTCGGCCAGGCGACGCTCGACGAAGGCGAGATCGGCGGGCGCGTCCACGTCGTGCGGTGCGTCCGGGTGATCGACGAGGACCAGCGCCGCGCGGCAGCCGGCGCGTCGGCCCAGCGCCCGGGCGGCGCCGGCGCGGTCCAGCCGGCCGAGGAGATGGCGCAGCAGGAGCCCCGGGCCGATGCGCCGGGCCATGCGCCAGGGACGCTTGCGGTCGCTCTCCAGCGCCCGCCAGAGCGCCACCGCGCCGCGGGCCTCCGGGGCGGCGAGGGCGAAGAGGTTGCAGCCGCTCGCCTCGCCGTCGGCGAAGCGCAGCCAGGTGCGCCGGGCCGGGTTGCCCGCGCGCTCGGCGGTCGCGCGGGGGCAGAGGCCGGCGACGGCGTCGGCGCCCGATGCCTCGGCCGCGTCGAGGAAATCGCCGATCATCCCCGCGGTCAGCAGCGGATGGTCCGCCGTCGTCACCAGCAGCGGCGGGCCGAGCGCGTCGAACGCCGCGAGCGCGCTCGCGGCGGGCCCGCCGCCGGCCTCGAGCCGGGTCGAGCCCGGCGGCGGCGGCGGCGCCTCGGCCGGGAGGGAGACGGCGATCTCCCCGATCCGGGGGTCGCCGCGAAGCGCCTCGACGACATGCTCCAGCATCGGCCGGCCCGCGACCGGCGCGAAGGCCTTGAAGGCGACGCCGGCGGCTGCGGCCACCGGATCGCCGCCCTGCCGGGAGCCCGCCAGGATCAGGGCGCGCCAGGCGGTCAAAGGCGCTTCTCGTAGATGCGGTAGGTCTTGGCGAGGCGCGAGCCCAGCGCCTCCACCAGCCGGCGCACGCCCCGGTTCTCCTCCAGCAGCCAGCTCATCTCGATCTCCCGCACGCCGCGCTTCAGGGCGGGCCCGTGCAGCGCGTCGATCAGGCGGATCGGCAGCAGCTTGCCGGCGGGCGTTCCGGACACCTCGCGCCGCACGCCCATCAGCGGCACGCGGGCCGAACGCACGCCCGAGACCTTGAGCCGCCAGAGCAGCCTGGCCCATCCGAAGGGCAGCAGCCGTCCGCCGAGATCGGCCGCCGCCTCGTTCACGTTCGGCAGCATCACGATGAAGCCGACGGCGCGGCCGTCGCGCTCGGCGATCCGGACGAAGTCGGGCGGCAGGATCGGGCGCAGTTCCTTCGCCATGGCGGCGATCTCGGCCTCGGTCATCGGCACGAAGCCCCAGTTGTCGGACCAGGCGTCGTTGAACACCTCCGTCACCGCGTGGATCTCGGCCTCGAAGCGGCGCGGGTCCAGCGGTCGCACGGCGATGTCGTGGCCGGCGCGCTCCGCGGCGCGGCGCATGGCGGCGGGAAAGCGCCCGGCGGGATCGACCCGATAGGCCAGCAGGTCGCGCGCCTTGGCGTAGCCGCGCCGCTCCACCGCCGGACCGAGCCAGGGGGCGTGATGGTCCATCATCACCGAGGGCGGCTCCTCGAAGCCGTCGACCAGCAGGCCCGAGACCTGGTTGACCGAGAGGCCGAAGGGCCCGCGCGCGACCTCGGCCCCCTCGGCGCGCAGCCACGCCTCGGCGGTCTCGAAGAGCGCGGCGAGGGCGGCGTCGTCGCGCGCGTCGGGCATGCCGAAGAAGCCGACGCGGCGCCCCTCCGCGGGGGGCGCGAGCTCGTCGATCTGGGCGCTGAGCCGCCCGACCGCGCGTCCGCCGCGCCGAGCGAGCCAGAGGCGCACGCGCGAATGCTCGAACACCGGGTTGTGGCGGGGGTCGAGGAACTGTCGCCGCTCGAAATGCAGCGGCTCGACCCAGGCGGGATCGCCGGCCGCGAGCCGGCCGGGCAGGCGGATGAAGTCCTCCCGGTCGCGGCGCGAGCGCACCTCGACGATCTCGACCGGCCCCTCCGTCGTCATGTGCGCTCCTCCGCCAAAAGCAGCGCCCAGATCCCGCCGGCCGCCGCCGCCGCGGTCGGCGCCCAGGCCGCGAGGACCGGCGGCAGGGAGCCGATCCGCCCCAGGGAGGCCGCCATGCCGTCGAGCGCGAGGAACGCGAGACCGAGCGCCCCGCCGAGGCCGGCGAGGCGCAGCCCTTCGGTGCTGCGCGGCGCGCCGAAGCCGCCGAGGGCGGCGAAGGTCAGCATCACCGCCGGCGCCGCCGCGGCCGCGCCGACGCGCTGCACCTGCACCGCGAGGTAGTCGGCGCCGCGGGTGGCGGCGGCGCGCCCGCCGAGTGCGCGCAGCGCCTCGGCGGCGGTCACGGCCCGGGCGCCGGCGGCGAGGTCGGCCGCCGCGGCCGGCGTCAGGCTCGTCGTCCAGGGAACCGTGGTCTCGCGCGTCTCGGCGCCGCCGCGGCGCACGCCCTCGAGGCGCCAGCCCTCGCCGTCATGCATGGCGCGTTCGGCCTCGAGGCGTCCGGCGAGGCCCCCCTGCTCGTCGAGCGCGAAGATCGTCACGTCCCGCAGGGCGGTCCCGTCGGGACTGACCAGCCGCGCGACCGCGACCTCGCCCGGAAGCCGCACCGCGATGCGGTCGCCGGCCTCGGGCGCCGGCGCGTCCACCGCGGGGCCGAAGGCGGCGGCGAGGGCGCGCTCGCTCCAGGCGACGCCGCGGTCGGTCACGAGCGCGTGCAGCGCGCCGAGCGCCAGCGCCAGCGGGATCAGCCGGCGGAGCAGGCCGAAGGCCGAGACGCCGGCGCCGCGGATCACCGTCAGCTCGGTCCGGGCCGAGAGCGCGAGGAACCCGCTCGCCGCGCCGAAGAGAACCGCCAGCGGCAGCACCGACGGCGCCAGCGCCGGCAGGCGCAGGAGCGCGTAGCGCGCCATCGCCTCCTGACCGCCCAGCATCGCCAGCGCCCGCGATTCGCGCAGGAGGTCGAGCCCGAGCGCGAGCGCGAGCAGCCCGAGCGCGAAGGCGAGGATGCGCAGCCCGAGAACCCGCGTGAGGTAGAGCCCGAGCGTCATGCCGGCGGCCCCGCCGTCGCCGGCTGCCGCGTGCGGCCGAGGTCGAGCGCGCGCAGCAGCCGGCGCAGCGGCCCGTCGCTGCCCTGGCTCGGCGTCGCCAGATAGAGCCAGAGCGCCGCGCCGTTGAAGAGGAGCGCGAGGCCCCAGAGCCCCGCCGCCGGATCGATCCGGCCGAGATCGGCCATCGCCGAGACCGATTTCAGGAGGTTGTCGTAGACCGCGAGGATCGCCGCCGCGAGCGCGATGCGCGGCCAGGCGGGCGAGCGCTTGCGCGAGACGCCGAGCGGCGCCGCGAACAGCGCAACGCCGAGCATCGAGACCGCGCGCACCAGACGGTCGTGGAATTCGGTCGCGAAGCGCGGCTCGGCCGCGGGCGCGCCCATTTCGGACCAGAGTTCGGAGAAGGTGAGCTCCCGCTCGCTCTCGCCGCGCGAACGGAACGGACCGCCGGGCGGACCGAGCTCGCGCCCGAGGACGAGGCGGTCGAAGGAGACCTCCGTGCCGCCGGGGGGCAGCACGCGCCCGTTCTCGAGCAGAAGGTGCAGCGTGCGCCGGTCGGGATCCGAGACCACGGCGCCGCGCTCGGCGCTGACGGCGGTCCAGCCGGCGCCCGACGCGCCCGTCGGCCCGTCCTCCTCCTCCTTGCGCAGGACCACGACGCGGCGGAGCGCACGTCCGCCCTCGACCGCGTCCGCGCTCAGCAGCAGGCCGTCGCCGGCCTCGATGAAGACGCCCCGCTCCACCCGGCCGTCCCAGACCGCGGTGAGCACCCGCTCGCGCATGACGTGATAGGCGTAGCGCCCGTAGGGCTGCGCCGCGCCGAACAGCAGCAGGCTCGCCACCGACATCGCCGCGGCGCAGGCGATCACCGGGAGCGCGATGCGGCGCAGCGACCAGCCCGCGCCCTCCAGCGCGTCGAGCTCGTTGCCCGAGGCCATGCGCGAGAGCGCCGCGATCACCGCGAAGCCGAAGGCGACCGGCAGCGCGAGTCCGAGGTAATGGGGAACGAGGTTCACCGCCATGGCGAGGATCGGCCCCATCGGCGAGCCGTGCGCCGCCGCGAAGTCCATCAGCCGCAGCAGCCGCTCCAGCAGCAGCGCCGCGAGCGCCACCGCGAGCGCCAGCGCCATCCGCGGCGCCATCAGACCCAGCAGCATCCGGTCGGCGATGCGCAGGCGCGGCATGCCGTCAGCCCGGCCAGTGCGCCGCGAGGTGGCGGGTCAGCGCGGCGGCCTCCTCCGCCTCCAGCGCCCGCCCGGCGTCGAGGCGCGGGGGGCCCGGCCAGCCCGCGTCGGGCAGGGCGACGCCCGCCGCCTCGCGCGTCTCCGGATAGCGGGGCAGCACGTGGAAGTGCAGGTCGGGATCGACCATCATCAGCGCCAGCCAGTTGAGCTTCTCGGGCCGGACCGTCGCGGCGAGCATCGCCTCCACCCCGGCCGCGGCGGCGGCGAGATCGGCCATCGCCTCCGGACCCGCGGCGCCGAGCGAGCGGGCCGGGACCTTGCAGGCCACCACCAGCGCGCCGAGGACGGGTTGCGCAGGGCGCAGCATCACGGCCCAGTGCGCGGTCTCGGCGATGCGGGTGGCGGGCCAGCCGAAGGTCCGGAAGGTGTCGTTCATTCTCGCGCGATCTCCGCTCAGCCTCGGGGAGCGCGAGCCTAGACGATCCTCCGCCCGCGGCAACCGGCCGGACCGGGCAGCGCGAAGCGGAGCGGCGTCGCGGCGCGCACGTCTCCCGCGGACGTGATCGCGCGCTCGTGCAGCGTGACCCGCGCGCCGCCCGGCGCGGCCTCGATCTCGAGCAGGCGCCACGCGCCGGGCGGCTCGCCGAAGCCCGGCCGCGTCGCGAATCCCGACGCGCCGAGGACCGGGATCCGCCCCTCCGGCCCTTCGATCCACGAGAGCGAGGGCCGGTGCAGGTGCCCGTGCAGCACCAGCGCCGCGCCGGCGAGAGCGGCGCGCGTCCGGGACGCGTCGAGCAGTCCCTTGCGGCGCGAGGCGACCGCCGTCGGCGGATGGTGCATCAGCACCACCGGGAGCCGCCTCTCCGCCCGCGCCGCCGCGATCAGCGCCGCCGCCCGCGCCCGCGCCGCCGGCCCGACCCGGCCCGCCGCGAGGAAGGGCGGCGTCGCGACGGCGGTGGGCACGACGATCAGCGCCGCCGGGCCCGCGTCGAGGCGGAACGGCGGGGCCTCGCCGTCCGGGCCGCGCCCGTAGGGGCCCCAGGCCTCTGCCATTCGCGCGGACCAGCCCGGGCCGAGCGCCTCGTGGTTGCCGGCCGTGACGAGCACCCGCCCGGGCGGGCCGAGCCGCTCCAGCCAGCCGCGCGCCGCCGCGAACTCCCGCGCGAGAGAGAAGGTCACGAGGTCGCCCGTCATGGCGATCCGGTCCGGCGCCGCGGCGAGAAGATCCGCCAGCAGCGCCTCCGCCACCTCCGGGCCCTGCCGCCGCCGGCGCTTCGTCCGCCAATTCAGCAGGGAGAGGCCGCGCTTGCCGAGCAGCTCCGCGCCGCGCGGCTCCGCGAAGGGCAGATGCGGATCGGTCAGATGCGCGAGGCGCAGGCGGTCGGGGTCTGACATGCGGGGCGGGCGGGCCTTGGCCGGGACGGAGACGCGCGGTAAGCGTGCGGCGGGCAGGGTAGACGGCGGCGAGGCGGGATGGAACCGGAGCGAAGCGGCGTCGAGGCCGCGATCCTCGGCGACGGGGCGGTCGCGCCTTTCGGCCTCGGCGGGCGGGAACGGCTGCGCCGTCAGCTCTCGCGGCTCGGCGTCGCCTCGGCTGACGCGCCGGAGCGGGCCACGCTGATCCTCTCGGGCGATCGGCTCTACGGCGCGGCGATCCCCGGCGCGCTGGCGGACGCGCCGCCGGGGACCGCGCTGCTGGACGACGCCGGGCGCCCCTGCGCCGTCCGCGTCGCGCCCGGCGAGGGGGCCGCGGCGGCCGAGGCCCTGGCCGACGGCCGGGCGCCCGAGGGTTCGCGCGCCATGACGGGGCGCGAGCTCGCCGGCCGGCACGACGCGACCTTGCGCAAGCGCGCCGATCCGGTCGTGATGCCGCTGACCGACCGCGACGCGGCCGAGCGCGCGCTCTACGCCGCCGCATACAAGGGCGTGACGGACCTCGTGACCAAGCACGTCTGGCCGGCCCCGGCCCTCGCCGCGACGCGCCTTTGCGCGCGCCTCGGGATCACGCCGAACCAGGTGACCTGGGCGAGCGTGATCCTGACCGTGCTGGCCTTCTGGCTGTTCTGGCGGGGCGACTTTCTCCCCGGCCTCGCCGCGGCCTGGGCGATGACCTTTCTCGACACGGTGGACGGCAAGCTGGCTCGCGTGACGCTGGCCGGGTCGCGCTTCGGCGACGTGCTCGACCACGGGCTCGACCTGGTGCACCCGCCGTTCTGGTGGTGGGCCTGGGGCGTCGGATGCGCCGCGGCGGGCGATCCGCTCGGCGACGGGGGGCTGACGGTCGGGGTGATCGTGGCGGGCTACGTGCTGCAGCGGGGCGAGGAGGGCCTGTTCCTCGCCCGCCACGGGATCGAGATGCACGTCTGGCGGCGCTTCGATTCGCTGTTCCGGCTGGTGACGGCGCGGCGCAATCCGAACCTCCTGATCCTGAGCGTCGCCGTCCTGCTCGGCGCCCCGCGCGAAGGGCTGATCGCGGTCGCGGTCTGGACGGTGCTTTGCTTCGGCGTCCATGCCGTGCGCATCGTCCAGGCCGAACTCGCGCGGCGGCGCGGCCGGGTCGTCTCCTGGCTGGCCGAGGGCTGATGCGCCTCGGCGTGCTGCGCAATCCGGCCAGCACCGGCAACCGCGGCCGCACGCCGACGCCGCTGCCCGCCGGCGCGGGGCTGGAGACGACCGAGGCGCCGGCGGACTGCGCCGCGGCGCTGAGGCGGCTGTGCGAGGCCGGGGCGGAGGCGATCGTGATCGACGGCGGCGACGGCACGGTGCGGGCGGCGGCGACGGCGGCCGAGGCGGTGTTCGGGGAGGACGCGCCGCCCCTCGGCATCCTTCCGCGCGGCAACAGCAACCTGATCGCCCGTCGTCTCGGCGCCGTGCGCGGGACGGCGGGGCTCGCCCGTCTCGCGGCGATGACGGCCGAGGCGGCGCGGTCGCTGACCCGGCCGGCGCCGGCGCTTCGGTTCGTCTTCGCGGAGGACGGCAGGGTAGAGCTCGGCTTCGTCGCGGGCTGGGGCGTCTACGCCGCCGGTCGGCGCATCGGGGCCGAGGAGATCGCCGTGCGCCACGGCGCGCAGATCGCGGCCGCCGTGTTCGCCGCCGCGCGGCGAAGCCTCGTCGGGCCGGAGGCGGCGCGCCTGAGGGCCGGCGTCCCCTGCCGCCTTTCGCTCGACGGCGCCCCCGCGACCGAGGGCCCTCGTTTCGCCGGCGTGATCACGACGCTGCCGGGGCGCCTGCTGGGGCCGCTCGACCCGTTCTGGGGCGGCGGCGAGGGGCCGATCCGCTGGACCGACGTCGCCGCCCCGCCGCGGCGCCTCGCGCTGGCGCTGCCCTTCGCGTTGACGGGACGGCCGAGGCGCTGGATGGAGGCGGCGGGCTATCGTTCGGGTCGCGCCTCGCGGCTCGATCTGCGCGTCGGCGGGGAACTCGTGGTGGACGGCGAGGTCGTCGCGGGATCCGAGGGCGCGTCCGTGGCGGTGACGACGCGGTCGGTCCGGATGATCGCGGCATGATCGCCCCGCCGGATCCGCGGCTGACGGCGCTGGCCGAACGGTCGCTGGCGCGCCCGGCGGACGCGGCGGCGCGGGCGCTCGCCGCGCGCCTCGCCTCGCGGCCCGGCGCCGCGGCGGTGCTGTTCTACGGGGCGAGGCTGCGGGCGCCGGACCGGCCGGGGCTGATCGACCTCTACGTGCTGACCACGGGCGACGCGGACTGGCACGGGCCGGGGCTCGGCGCGCTCGCCAACCGGCTGCTGCCGCCGACGGTGCTGCACGAGCGGCCGGGCGACCTCGACGCCGCCGCCAAGGTCGCGGTGATCCGCCTCGACGCGTTCCGGAGCCGGATGCGACGCGACAGCTGGGACGCGACGCTCTGGGCCCGCTTCGCACAACCCGCGGCGCTGCTCGAGGCGAAGGACGCGGCGACGGCGCAGGCGGTGGCCGAAGCCGTCGCCGAGGGCTGGCGCACGGCCGCCTGGTGGGCCGATCGGCTGCCGCATGACGGCGACCGCTGGCGCGGCCTCTTCGCCGCGACCTACGGCGCCGAACTCAGGCCCGAAGGCGCCGCGCGCCCCGGCGACGTCGCCGCCGCGGACCCCGGCTTGCGGGCCGAGATCGACCGTCTGCTGCCGCCCGCGACGCCGACCGCTGCCGAGACCGCCGCCGCGCGCCGCGCGTGGGCCCGGCGCCGCGCGGCGGGGCGGGCGCTGAACGCGCTCCGGCTCGTCAAGGCGGCCTTCACCTTCCGCGGCGGCGCGGCCTACGCGATCTCCAAGCTGGAGCGTCACGCGGGGCCTGAGGCCCTCAGCCCTTGGGAGCGGCGCGCCCCGTGGGCGGCGGCGCCCGTCGTCCTGTGGCGCCTTCTGAGGGGTCGCGGTCGCCGATGACGACGCGCAGCGCCGCGCGGCGTCGCGGGCGAGGCCGCGCGTCCGGGGCCACCAGTCCGAATTCGGCGCCGATCGCGGCGAGGGTGTCGAGCGCCCGATCGATCTGCGCGTCCTCGTGCGCGGCCGAGACCGACACGCGCAGCAGCGACAGCCCGTTCGGCGTCGCCGGGGGCAGCGCGATGTTGGTGTAGACGCCCTCGTCGATCAGGCGGTTCCAGACGCGCACCGCCGTCTCGGGGTCCGGAAGCTTCACGGCGACCACCGGGCTCGCCTCCGGCCCCGTGCCGAGGCCCAGCGCGCGGACGCCGCCATGCAGCCGCGTCGCGTTGCGCCAGAGCCTGGCGCGCAGCTCCGGCCGGGCCTGCATCGCGGCGAAGGCGGCGCGGGCGCTCTCCACCGCACCCGGCGTCATCGAGGCGGTGAACATGTAGGGACGCGAGAGCAGGCGCAGCCGGTCGAAGCCCTCGATGTCGGAGACGCAGAAGCCTCCCACCGTGCCGACGCTCTTGGAGAAGGTGCCGACGACGAAGTCGACGTCCGCCTCGACGCCGGCCTCCTCGGCGAGGCCCCGTCCCGTCTCGCCCAGCACGCCGAGCGAATGGGCCTCGTCCACCATCAGGTGCACATCCTCGCCGGCCTCGCGCACCACGTCGGCGAACTCGGCGAGGGGCGCGCGGTCGCCCAGCATGGAGTAGAGCCCCTCGACGATCACCAGCTTGATGCCGGGCGTCTCGCGCAGCCGCTCGAGCCGCCGCGCCAGGTTGGCAGGGTCGTTGTGCCGGAAGCGCAGCGTCTCGGCCTCGGCCATGCGGCAGGCGTCGTAGATCGAGGCATGGCTGTCGGCGTCGATCAGGATGCGGTCGCCGCGTCCGGCGAGCGCCGTGATCATGCCGAGATTGGCGACGTAGCCGGTCGAGAACACGATCGCGCCGGCCTTGCCGTAGAAGGCGGCGATCTCCCGCTCGAGCGCCCCGTGTCCGGCATAGCTGCCGTTGGCGATGCGCGAGCCGGTGGTGCCGGCGCCGAAGCCGCGCGCGCCGGCCGCCGCGGCCTCGAGGCAGGCGGGATCGAAGGTCAGACCCAGATAGTTGTTGGTGCCGAAAAGCGTGACCGGGCGCCCCTCCAGCAGCGCCTCGGTGGGCGAGCTGACGGCTCCGAACTCGAGCGCGGAGGGATCGCGCCCCAGCGCCCTGAGCGCGCCGTAGGCCTCGTCCGCCGCCGCGATCCTGTCCCTGATGCTCACGCCGTCGTCTCCTTTCCGTCGCCGCCGGGCGCCGTCAGGCCCGCGACCTCGCGGACCACGTCCGCCACCGTGCGCGCCTCGGCCAGCCGGTCGAGCGGGATGTCGATGTCGAGCGCCTCCTCGAGGTCGAGGACGAAGTCCATGACGGCGACCGAATCCATGCCGGTGTCGGCCATCACCCGGGTCTCGGGTCCGGGGACGTGGCCGTTGCGCACGTGCTGCGCGAGAAGCGCGATCACCTCTCGCTCGATCTCCTCCGCCGTCATCGCGCGGCGCCCCGGCGCGACGCCCGTCCGGTCGCTGCGTCCCGCCCGGACCATTCGAAGGCGCCCACGCGCTCGGCCGCGATGGCGAGATCGCGCGGGAAGTCCACCTCCGCCCAGGGCATCCCCTCGATCGAGACGGCGCCGACGCCGCCCTCGGCCGCGAGACCGTCGATGACGGAGAGGTACCACCGGGACAGCGCGGCCGGGTCGCGGAGCGCGGCGTCGAGCGCGGCGGCGAAGCGTGCGCCGCCCTCCCCCCGCAGCCGGATCATGCCGATGGACTCGCCGTCGATACGACCGTCGAGCGTCTTGCCGATGCGCTCCAGCATGCCGTCGTCGCCGAGCCGGACCTTCATGTCGTCGGCGTCGTAGTCGTCCTTGCGGTCGATCGTCACCGTGATCGGCGCCCGGGCCTCGGTCAGAGCGTGGGCCGCGACGCGCGGATCGAACAGCGTGTCGCCGTTGATCAGCAGCGTGTCCGCTCCGAAGAGATCGCGCGCCACCCAGCAGGAGGCGATGTTGTCGGCGACGGCGTGGAAGGGATTGTGACGGCAGACCGTCGGGATCGTCGGACCGATCACGGCGAGCGCCGCCTCCACCGAGGGGGCGGCGAAGCCGGTCACCACCGTGACCGAGCGCACGCCGACCTCGGCCAGCGCCCGAAGCTGCCAGTCCAGCATCGGACGTCCGCCGATCTCGACCAGGCATTTGGGTCGGGCATCGGTCAGCGGGGAGAGCCTGCGGCCCTGCCCGGCCGCGAGAACCACGGCGTCGGTCATCGATTTCCTCGCTTCGTGGTCGGGACGTCGTCAACGTCGGAGAAGTCGATACGGTTTCGTGCCGTCATTAGAAAGCCGTAAGACCATCACGAAATGTTTACGTTTTTTTCGAGATTCGTCGTGCATGCGCGTCACCCGCGCCCTATCCAGCCCTCGGCCCGATACCACGCGACCGTCTCGGCGAAGCCCGCATCCAGGTCGATCCGCGGGCGCCAGAGCGCCGCGGGCGGCCGGCGCGCCGGGTCCACCGACCAGTCGGCGTGCAGGATTTCCCGCGCCTTGCCGGAGGTGAGGATCGGCGGCGGCAGCAGGGGCAGCCGCGCGCCGAGGTCGCCCACCCTGCCGGCGGCGCGCACCAGCGCCGCCGGCAGCGCCACCGCGCGGAGCGGCCGGCTCCGGGCGCGGCAGGCGGCGGCGGCGATCTCCGGCCATGTGCGGCCTTCCGCGCAGGCGTCCGAGAGTTCCCATAGGACGGGCCCCTCGGCTTCCGCCGCCGCCGCGACCGCCTCCGCGAGATCGCGCGCGTGAAGCACCGTCACCCGCGCCCCGGGCGCGCCGAGCAGCGGCTGCACCGGCCAGCGCGCCGCGCGGAACAGCGCCAGCGTCGCACGGTCTCCCGGCCCGTAGACGGCGCCGGGGCGCAGCACCGCGGCGGCGGGACAGGCCTCGGCGAACGCCGCCTCTCCGGCCGCCTTCGAGGCCGCGTAATCCGAGATCTCCGGCGCCCGCGCGGCCAGCGATGAGACCAGCACCGCCCGCGCGCCCGGCGCCCGGCGCGCCACCGCGGCGGCGAGCGCCGCCGCCCCGTCCCTGTTGACGGCCATGAACCCGTCGCGTCCGCGCGCGCGGACCGCGCCCGCGACGTGGATCACCGCGTCCGCCCCGGCGGCGAGCGCGTCGAGCGCCGCCGGATCGCCGAGTTCGCCGGGCACGACCTCGACCGGGGTCGGCCCGAGATCGAGCCGCGGCGTGCGCCGCGCCAGCACCCGCAGCCGCCAGCCCCGGGCCGCCAGCGCCGCGGCGACGTGGCCGCCGACGAAGCCCGTCGCGCCGGTCAGCGCGGCGAGGCGGCTCATGCCCCGAGGCGTCCCGCGCGGTGCATCTCGCGCGCCTGCGCCCGGCTCAGCTTGCCCGAGGAGGTGCGCGGGAGCGTTCCCGGGCGGGTCAGCGCGATCTCGGCGGCGAGGCCGAAGCTCTGGCGCACGAGGGCGTCGGCGGCCTCGCGCAGGCGCCCGGCGGCGTCGGGGTCGAGCGCGCGGGTCTCGAGCGCGACGACGACGCGCTCGTCGCTCCCGTCGTCCAGCGCGAAGGCGGCGACGCCGCCCTCGCGCAGCCCCTCCAGCCCGCGCTCGAGCGTCCACTCGATGTCCTGCGGCCAGATGTTGCGGCCGTTGACCAGGATCAGGTCCTTGGCCCGCCCGGTCACCACCAGCTCGCCCTCGACGAGATAGCCGGTGTCGCCGGTGTCGAGCCAGCCGCCCGGCCCCAGCGCCTCCGCCGTGGCGTCGGGGTCGCGGAAATAGCCCTTCATCACGCTCGGCCCGCGGGCGTGGATGCGCCCGACGCGCCCGCCCGGCAGGGGCCGTCCCTCGGCGTCGCGGATCTCGACTTCGTGGCCCGGCAGGGGCGTCCCGCAGCGCGCGAAGGCCCGTCCGCCACCGGGACGCGCCTCGCCGCGTTCCAGCGCCTCCGGATCGGGCGTCTCGACCAGGCAGCCGCGGCCCGTCGGCGGGAAGGTCAGGCCGAGGGCGAGCTCGGCCATGCCGTAGCTCGGCAGGAAGGCGCGGGGATCGAAGCCGTGGAGCGCGTGGGCGGCCGCGAAGGCGTCGAGATTGGCCTTGCGGACCATGTCGCCGCCGACCCCCGCGATCCGCCAGGAGGAGAGGTCGAGGTCCGCCGCCGGGCGCGCGCGCCGGGCGGCGAGTTCGTATCCGAAGGACGGCGCGTAGCTCAGCGTCGCCCGCGCCCGGCCGATCATCGCGGTCCAGAGCCCCGGGCGGCGGATGAAGTCGCGCGTCGCGAGATAGTCGATCGGCATGCCCGTCGCGACCGGCAGCAGCAGGCAGCCGACCAGACCCATGTCGTGATAGAACGGCAGCCAGCTCATGCCGCGGTCGCCCTCGCCGATCGCCAGCGCCTCGGCCATGCCCGCCAGGTTGGCCATCAGCGCGCGATGCGTCACGCCGACCCCGCGCGGCGCCCGCGTGGTGCCGGAGGAGAACTGGAGGTAGGCCAGCGCGTCCGGGTCCGGCGGGCCGGGCAGGCGGCTCTCCGGCGCCGCGTCGAGCGCCGCGTAGGGGCCGAAATGCCGCAGGCGCCGCGGCTCCAGCGCATCGGCGGCGAGCGCCCGGCAGGCGTCCGGAAGGAACACCGCCGAGACGTCCGCGACCTCGGCGATGCGGCCGATCTGCGCGGCGTAGACCCCGGCGACGCCGAACGCCGCGGGCAGCGGCATCGGGCAGGGCAACAGCCCCGCCAGCACCGCGCCGAGGAAGGCGCGCGCGAAGTCGCCCTCGGTCTCCGCCACGATGCCGACCCGGTCGCCGGGCGCGAGGCCGAGGCCGAGCATGCGCGCCCCCGCTTCGCGGGCCTCGGCGGCGAGGCGCGCGAAGGGCAGCGTCTCGACCGGCCCGCCGCGGGCGTCGTGGAAGCTCAGGCCGGCCTCCGTCGAGGCGGCCGCCGCCGCGTCGAGGGCGGCCGCGAGCGTCGCGCCCTGCGCGCGCACGGGCCCGGCGGCGTCGCCGGCCGGAGTTGACGTCGTCGACATGCGGTGGTCTCCACCTCGGAAAGGAGGCACGAGCGCGCCTGATAGCGGAGAGGCGCGTGCCTGCACAACCTGACCTGGAAGATGGTGACGCGATGACGGCGGGACGGGCGCGGCCGAACTGGCTGAGACGGAAGGCCGCGCGCCTGCGCCTGTTCGAGCCGCGCTTCGGCGAGGCCGCGACCCGCCGGCCCGAGACGATCCGCCTCGCGCCCGATCCCGCCGCGCCGGCCGCGGCGCCGCTGGAGCTCTGGGTGACCACGACCCCCGAGGAACTCGGCGCCGTGCGCACGCTGGTCGCCGCCGTGGATCGGCTGCGCGCCCCGGGCCGGGCGGTGACGGTGCGCCTCGTCTCGAACCTGGCGGGCCTGCCGCGCCGGCGCTGGGCGACGCCGTGGGAGGGCTTTCGCGCCGCCGTGCCCGGCCTCGCCTCCGGCGGAGGGCGGGCGGTGGTCTGCACGGCCGAGACTGTGTTCCTCGAGGATCCGGCGGCGCTCCTCGCGATCGACATGGGCGGGGCGGCTTGGCTCGCGGGTCCGGATCGTCGGGGCCCTGCGCTGCTGGACCTCGACGCGCTCGCGCCGCTCTGGCGGCTGGAGGATCTGCGGCGCGGCGTCGCGCCGGGCGCGATCGAGGCGCGCGCCCCGGCCGGCCCCTTGCCGGCGGTCTGGACGCAGGGTCCGGACGCGGCGGGGACCGCGGGGGCCGCGATCCTCCCCGCCGCGGCGCGGCGCGGGGAAAGCCCGCTCGCCCGTCTCCAGCGCGCGCGGGCCGAGGCGGCGGATGCGGCGGGCCTGCGTCTCTTCACCCGCGAGCGGCCCTCGGCCGAGTTTCACGACCTGCTCGACCTCTACCGTCGGATGCACGACGCCGGCGCCTTCCCCGGCCAGCGGCTGAAGCATCATCTGGAACCGGTGCGCGCGCTGATCGCCGAGACCGGAGCCCGCACGCTTCTGGACTACGGCGCCGGCAAGGCCGAGGGCTACGCGCGCCTGCCCGGCGAACCCGAGGCGAGCCCGCTGCGCGCGGTCGAGGCCTGGCCCGGCGTCACCGTGCGCTGCTACGACCCCGGCGTCGCCGCCTTCGCCGATCCGGGATCGGAAGCCGTGGACGGCGTGATCTCGACCGACGTGCTGGAGCATCTCAGCCCTTGGGACGTGCCTTGGGCGCTCGACGAGATGTTCGCCCGCGCGCGGCGCTTCGTGTTCGCCGTCGCCGCCTGCTATCCCGCCGTCAAGACGCTGCCCGACGGGCGCAACGCCCACAGCGCGCTGATGCAGCACGACTGGTGGCGCGCCCGGATGCGGGAGGCGGCACGCGCGCATCCGGGGCCGCGCTGGCGCCTCGGCTGCGACGACCGCACGGCCTTCCGCAAATGGACGACGATCTACGAGGACTGAGCGCGCCGCCCTTCGCCCTTCACGCCGCCGCGGCGCGCTCCCCGAGGACGGCCTCGACCGAGGGCGCAGCGCGCGCCTTCTCCAGCGCGTCGTGGCGCAGATGGTCGGCCACCATCTCGCGCCGCAGCTCGGC
>DATFKM010000111.1:0-6171 GCA_035268645.1 Paracoccaceae bacterium
TGGGAGACCGGGCCGCGAGCGGATGCGGTGGTGACGGACCGGCCGGGGCTGGCGCTCTGCGTGCTCAGCGCGGACTGTGTTCCGGTATTGTTCCACGACCCCGAGGCGCGGGTGATCGGCGCGGCGCATGCCGGCTGGCGCGGCGCGCTCGGCGGCGTGCTCGAGGCGGCGCTCGGCGCGATGGAGGGGCTCGGCGCGCGGCGGGACCGGGTGCGGGCTGCGCTCGGACCCTGCATCGGTCAGGCGCATTACGAGGTCGGGGACGAGTTCCTCGAGGACTTCATGGCCGAGGACCCGGAGGCCGGGCGCTTCTTCGCCGGCGGTCCGAACGGGCGGCCGATGTTCGACCTGCCGGGCTGGTGCCTCGCACGGCTGCGTGCGGCATGCGTGGAAGCGGAGTGGATCGGGCGTTGCACCTATGCCGATCCGGGGCGCTTCCACTCGCATCGGCGGATGCGGCACGAGGGCGGGTCCGATTACGGGCGCCTCGCCTCCGCGATCGTCCTGGAGGGCTGACGGATGCTGCATTTCTCCGAGGCGGAGTTCGCCGACCGGGCGCGTCGGGTGCGCGCCGCGATGGCCGACCGCGATCTCGACGCGCTGCTGCTGTTCGCGCCGGAGGCGCAGTACTGGCTGACCGGCCACGACACCTTCGGCTGGTGCTTCTTCCAGTGCCTCGTGGTGACGACCGAGCGGATGGCGCTGCTGACCCGCTCGGCCGATCTGCGTCAGGCGCGGCTGACCTCGAACCTCTCCGACATCCGGGTCTGGGTGGATCGGGAGGGCATGGATCCGACGGCGGACCTGCTGGACCTTCTGGCGGAGTTCGGGCTCGCCGGCGGGCGCGTCGGCTGGGAGACGGACACGCAGGGGCTGACGGCGTGGAACGGCGCGCGGGTGAAGGCGCGGCTGGAGGGCTGGGCCGAGCTGGTCGAGGCCTCGGAGATCATGCCGGACCTGCGGTTGACGAAGTCGGCGGAGGAGATCGCCTACGTCCGCGAGGCGGCGGAGATGGCCGACGCCGCGTGGTGGGCGGGGCTGGAGGCGATCCGGCCGGGGGCGCACGAGGGCGACGTGCTGGCCGCGATGCAGGGCGAGGTGTTCCGGCGCGGCGGCGACTACGCCGGCAACGAGTTCGTCGTGGGCGGCGGGGAGGCGGCGCTGCTCTGCCGCTACCAGTCCGGCCGCCGGCCCTTCGGCGCCGAGGATCAGGTGACGCTTGAATGGGCCGGGACGGCGAAGCGCTATCACGCGGCGCTGATGCGGACGGTGCCGATCGGGCGCGCCAGGCCGGCGCACCGGGCGCTGTTCGACGCGGGCGTCGAGGCGCTGCTGGCCTGCGAGGACGCGATGAAGCCGGGGCGGCCGATGGGCGAGGTGTTCGACGCGCACGCGACGACGCTGGACGCGGCGGGTTTCGGCGCGGCGCGGCTCAACGCCTGCGGCTACGCGCTGGGGCCGAGCTACCCGCCCGTCTGGATGGAGCGGCACATGTTCTACGAGGGCGCCGCGACGATGATGGGCGAGAGGATGGTGTTCTTCCTGCACATGATATTGATGGACGACGCCTCCGGCTGCGCGATGTGCGTCGGGCGCACGAGCCTGGTGGGGCCCGGCGGGGCGGAGCCGCTTTCGGCGCTGCCGCTGGAGCTGACGGTGGTCTGAGGGCGGGTTTCGCGCAGGGGATCGAGGGGGAGGCGGCGATGTCGGAGCGGCGACCGGATCACGCGGCGGCGCGGGAGAGTTTCGATCTCGCCGCGCTCGACGCCCAGTTCGCGGGGGATTTCGGGACGGGGATCAACGTCTGCGTCGAGTGCTGCGACCGGCATCCGGAGGGCGCGACGGCCCTCGACTGGATCGCGGCGGACGGCTCGCGCGGTTCGATGACCTTCGGCGAGCTGACGCGCGCCGCGGCGCGCTTCGCGAACCTGCTGGCGGCCGAGGGCGTCGGGCCGGGCGACCGGGTCGCGGGGCTGCTGCCGCGCACGCCGGAGCTTCTGACGGTGATCATGGGGACGCTCCGGGCCGGCGCGGTCTATCAGCCGCTGTTCACGGCGTTCGGGCCGAAGGCGATCGGCCAGCGGCTCTCGGGCTCCGGCGCGAAGCTGGTGGTGACCGACGCCGCCAACCGCGCGAAGCTCGACGAGGTCGAGGCCCCGCCGCGGATCGTGACGGTGGGCGGCGCCTCGCCCGGCGATCTCCCCTATGCCGAGGCGATGGCGGCCGAGGACGAGACCTTCGCGCCGGTGATGCGGCGTGGCGGGGACCTCTTTCTGATGATGTTCACCAGCGGCACGACCGGGCCGCCGAAGGGCGTCGGCGTGCCGCTGACCGCGCTGCGCGCGATCCGCAGCTACATGACGGAAGGGCTGGATCTGCGCCCGGAGGACGGCTTCTGGAACGTCGCGGATCCGGGCTGGGCCTACGGGCTCTACTACGCCGCGATCGGTCCGCTGCTGCTGGGTCACGCGACGCGGTTCGTCGAGGGCCCCTTCTCGGTCGAGGGGACGCTGGCGGCGATCGACGCGCTCGGGGTCACCAACTTCGCGGCGGCGCCGACGGTCTACCGGTTGATGATCGCCGCGGGCGGCGAGGCGCCGGCGGCGCTGCGGGGGCGGCTGCGCGTCGCCTCGAGCGCCGGCGAGCCGCTCAACGCCGAGGTGATCCGCTGGTTCGACGAGACGCTCGACTGCCCGCTGATGGATCATTACGGCCAGACCGAGGTCGGCATGGTGCTGATGAACCACCACGGGCTGAGCCACGACGTGCGCCCCGGCAGCGCCGGGCGGCCGATGCCCGGCTATGCGCTGAGGGTGGTCGACGCGGAGGGCCGCCCCGTGCCGGACGGCGAGCCGGGGATCCTGGCGGTGGAGCGTTCGACCTCGCCGCTGTTCTTCTTTCCCGGCTATCTGGGGCGGGAGGGCGAGGACTGGCTCGGCGACCTCTATCTCACCGGCGACATGGTCGAGCGGCATCCGGAAGGCGACTACAGCTTCGTCGGGCGCTCGGACGACCTGATCTCCTCGGCCGGCTACCGGATCGGGCCGTTCGACGTCGAGAGCAGCCTGATCGAGCACGAGGCCGTGCTGGAGAGCGCCGTCGTCGGCAAGCCGGACGCGGAGCGGGGACACATCGTCAAGGCGTTCGTGGTGCTGCGCGGCGGTGCGGCGGGCTCGGAGGCGTTGGCGGACGAGTTGAAGGCGCATGTGCGGCGGCGCCTCGGCGCCCACGCCTATCCGCGGGAGATCGCCTTCGTCGAGTCGCTGCCCAAGACGCCGAGCGGCAAGATCCAGCGCTTCATGCTGCGCGAGGAGGGATGAGGGTCAGCCGGCCTCGGCGCGGGCCTTCAACACCTCGAAGGGGACGCCGGGCTCCCACTTGGTCTCGCGGATCACGAGGGAGGTCTTGACGCCGGCGACGTTGGGGGCGGCGACGAGTTCCTCGGTCAGGAAGCGCTGGAAGGTGGAGAGGTCCGGGGCGAGGCACTTGAGGATGAAGTCGATCTCGCCGTTCAGCATGTGGCATTCGCGGACCAGCGGCCAGGCGCGGGCGCGCTCCTCGAAGTCGCGGAGCGCCGCCTCGGACTGGCTGGTCAGCGAGACCATCGCGAAGACGCCGACCTCGAAGCCGAGGGCGCGGGCGTCGACGCGGGCATGGTAGCCCTCGATGAGGCCGGCCTCCTCCAGCGCGCGCACCCGGCGCAGGCAGGGCGGGGCGGAGATGCCGACGCGGCGCGAGAGCTCCACGTTGGTCATGCGGCCGTCGGCCTGCAGTTCGGCGAGGATGTGGCGGTCGATGGGGTCTAGCTTGGCGGCGGACATCGGCGATCCTCGGGGCCGCGGGGGGCGGCGTTGCGGGCGTCGGACGCAGATATGCAATAATGTTGCGCGTTGGCGCAAGATTCCGAAATCGACCTTCCGCGGAGCGGCGCCATGAGGGGGCCGGTCTGGCTGGTCACCGACGGGCGGGCGGGCAACCTCAACCCGGCGAGGGCGCTGGCGCGGGGCCTCGCGGCGGAGGGCTGGGGGCCTGCCGAGGCGCGGACCCTGCGGCTGGAGGGCTGGGCGTCGCGGCTGCCGGCGGAGCTTTGGGGGTTGCCGGGCTGGAGCGCGCGTTGGCCCCTCGCGGCCTTGGCGGAGGGGGATCTGGCGCGCCCCTGGCCGGCGCTGGTGGTGACGGCGGGGCGGCGGAGCGCCCCCTTCGGCGCGGCCCTTCGGGCGCTCTCCGGCGGGCGGACGCGGGCGGTGGCGATCCTTCGGCCGGGGCTGGCGGCGGGACGGTTCGACGCGGTGGTGACGCCCTCGCACGACCGGATGCGGGGGGCGAACGTGGTGGAGACTCTGGGCTCGCTTTCGGCCGTGACGCCGGAGGGGGCGGCCGAGGCGGGGCGGGCGCTGGCGGCGCGGCTCGGACCCGGCGAGGGGCCGCGGGCGGCGGTGCTGATCGGCGGGCCCAGCCGGGCGGCGCGCTGGCGCGAGGCGGACGGGCGGGCGCTGGTGGCGGGGCTCGCGGCGCTGGCGCGGGAGGCGCGGCCGTTGGTGACGGGGTCGCGGCGGACGCCGGCGGGGCTGCTGGAGGCGGTGCGGGCGGCGGCGCCTACGGCCTGGGTCTGGGACGGGACGGGGGCCAATCCGTATCCGGGGGTGCTCGGGCTGGCGGAGGCCGCGGTGGTGACGGCGGATTCGGTGAACATGGCGTCCGAGGCGGCCTCGGCGGGGCTGCCGGTGCTGGTGGCGGAGGTTTCGGGGCTGTCGGCGAAGTTGCGGCGGTTCCATGCGGATCTGGCGGCGGCGGGGGCCTCCCGGCCCTTCGCGGGGCGGCTGGAGACGTGGGACGTGACGCCGCTGCGCGAGGCGGAGCGGGTGGCGGGGGTGCTGGCCCGCGACTATCTTGGGGCGGTTCGGGATGGAGGAAGCGATGGCTGAGCGGCGGGTGAAGGTTCTCATCATCGGGTCGGGGCCCGCGGGCTACACGGCGGCGGTCTATGCGAGCCGGGCGATGCTGGAGCCGGTGCTGGTGCAGGGGATCCAGCCGGGCGGGCAGCTCACGATCACCACCGAGGTGGAGAACTGGCCCGGCGACACCGAGGTGCAGGGGCCGGAGCTGATGGTGCGGATGGAGGCCCATGCGAAGGCGGTGGGGACGGAGATCGTCTCGGACATCGTGACCTCGCTGGATCTGTCGCGGCGGCCGTTCCGGGCGGTCTGCGACTCGGGCGAGACGTTCCTGGCGGAGGCGGTGATCCTGGCGACGGGGGCGCAGGCGCGGTGGCTGGGGCTGGAGTCCGAAGAACGGTTCAAGGGCTTCGGGGTCTCGGCCTGCGCGACGTGCGACGGGTTCTTCTATCGCGGAAGCAGGGTCGCGGTGATCGGGGGCGGGAACACGGCGGTGGAGGAGGCGCTGTTCCTCACCAAGTTCGCCGAGAAGGTGTTCGTGGTGCATCGGCGCGACGAGTTCCGGGCGGAGAAGATCCTTCAGAAGCGGCTCTTCGCCAATCCCAAGGTCGAGGTGATCTGGGATCACGTGCTGGACGAGGTGGTCGGGGAGAGCGATCCGAAGGGCGTGACCGGGGCGCGGATCCGGCATGTGGCGACGGGGGAGGCGCGGGAGCTGGACGTCGCGGGGGTGTTCGTCGCGATCGGGCACTCGCCGGCCTCGGAGCTGGTGAAGGATCAGCTCGAGATGCATCACGGCGGCTATGTCTGGGTGAAGCCGGGGACGGCGGAGACCAGCGTGCCGGGGGTGTTCGCGGCGGGGGACGTGACGGATCACGTCTATCGCCAGGCGGTCACCAGCGCGGGGATGGGGTGCATGGCGGCGCTGGAGGCGGAGCGGTTCCTGGCGGAGCTGGGGGCGGACGCGGCGGTCGCGGCCGAGTGAATCGGCGCCGCATTCGTGCGGGAATCGTGCATATGGCGTGCTGCAAGCGTCAGCCGAACGTCATGCATTCGTCGGACTCCTGTCGGACTCCGAGCGGACTCGCGTCGGCCTCCGGTCATCCTTTCGTGCGGCGCGCGTCATGCGCGCGTGCCGGCGCCGTCGGACGGGGCTGTGCCGGAGCGGGGCAGGGCTTCGGTGGGGTCTCGCGCTGCGGGGGCGCGGGAGGGTAGGCGCGTTGGGTTGATGGGGGGTTGATAGGCGGGCGGCGGAGGTGTGGTCGCAGCGGTGCAT
>DATFKM010000112.1:0-2660 GCA_035268645.1 Paracoccaceae bacterium
CCCCCGGCGAGGGCCGGGCGCCGCCGTCGGGGGGGCGGGCCGCCGTCCGGCCGGGTCGGCCGGCTTGCGCGGCGCCGGGCGGCGTGGCAGGCGGTCGCGCATGGAGACGCCGCTGACCCTCGTCGTGCCGCTGCGCCTCGCGCCCGGCGGGGGCGCGGGAGAGGCGGCGCGGCGACGCGCGGCCCTCGGACGGCTCGACCGGCTGCTGGCCGCGCGGGCGGGCGCCGGCGTCGGCGCGGTGGTGGCGGACGACACCGAGGACGCGGGCCTCGCCGCAAAGGTCGAGGGCGTCGTCGCGCGGCACGCCGGGGCGCGGCGGATCGCGGTGACCGAGACGCGCGGGCGCGTGTTCTCGATCGGCCGTCTCCGCGACCTCGGCGCGGAGGCCGCGCCCGAGGGCTTCGTGCTGTTCCACGACGTCGACTTCGCGGCGCCGCCGGCGTTCTGGCCGCGGCTCAGGGCCTGGCTGGCGGCGGGCGAGATGGCGGCGGAGCCGGAGCTCTTCGCCTGTCTGCCGGTGTGGTTCCTGAATCGGGCCGGCGGCCTCGTCTGGCGCGGGGCGCCGGGTCCGCTGCACGCCGCGCTCGCCCGGGACGCGGGGCGGCGGGGGGCGGCGGCGCGGCTGCTCGCCGACCGGCTGGTGATGGGCTCCTCGGCCATGCTGATGCGCCGGGCGCTGCTGATCGCGGCGGGCGGGCATTCGCCGCGCTTCGAGGGGCACGGGGCGGAGGATTTCGAGCTGATGCACCGCCTCGCCGCGCGCCGGCCGCGGGGCGAGGCGCCCGAGGCCTACTGGCGCGACTTCGGCAGCCGGGACCGCGGCCGGGCGGGCTTCCGCGCCTATTTCGCGCGCTACGCCGAGGGGGCGCTCGCCGAGGGGCTGGTGATGGCGCATCTGTGGCATCCGCGGCGCCGGGAGGATCCGCGCTACTATGCGCGGCGGCGGGAGAACTTCGCGCTGCTCGAGGCCGAGCTGCGCCGCGCCGGGCCCGGCGGCGCGGGCGGGAGCGGTTGAGCCGGGCGGCCGGCGCGCCAAGGCTCAGCCGATCCCGTGGAAGAGCTCGAACTCCTCGGGCCGCTCGCGCTCCAGACGGGCGCGGACGGCCGCGGAGAGCTCGGGCCGCCCGTCGTCGGGCGAGACGTTCAGGCGCGGGAAGTCGAACTCGCTGCGGAAGCGCTCCGACAGGAAGGCGGCGAGGCGGTCGAGCCGGTCGTAGCGGAACAGGTGGTCGAGCGGCGGCGCGCCCTTGGGCGCGGAGACGAAGCGGGACGGCCGGCCGATGCGGGCGAATTCCGGCGGATCCTCCGGCGCGAGCCAGGCCTCGACGAAGGCGTCGAAGGAGACGCCTTCGGTCGACTGGGGCTTGCCGCGCAGGGTCTCGCGTCGGCGGTAGCGCCACCAGCTGTGCAGCCAGTCCACCGGCTCGCGCAGGACGCAGACGGTCTCGACGCGCTCGACCTGGAAGCCGTCGCGGAGCATGGGCAGGATGAAGCGTCGGAACTTGCCGTATTGGGCGTGCTTCACGCCGGGTCCGAGAAGATGGATGTCGCAATGCGGCGCCAGCGCGGCCTCGACGGCGGTGGTTCCGGTCTTGGGCATGGCCAGATAGGCGATGCGGCGGCGGACCGAGATCAGCATCGGGGGGGCCTCCGGCGTGGCGCGGTTCGTCTGCCGCGCGGCGCCTCGCGCGACGCCGGTCGTCTGCCACGCGCGCGCGGCGCTGACAACAGAACCGCGACGGGCGGCCGGCGGGCGGGTTGGCGCCCCCGGCGATCTCGGCTAACGGGACGCGCGACGCCGCGCCGAACCGGGGGAGCCGCGCCGATGCGCCTTCTGCTGCATGCCGGGATGCACCGCACCGGCAGCACCGACCTGCAGATCTTCCTGGAGCGCAACCGCGCGGCGCTGGCGGCGGCGGGCGTCGGCTATCCGGGCGGAGGGCGCGACCATCAGGATCTGGCCTGGGCGCTGTTCCGGGGCGACGCGACGGGCGACGACGTCGCGGCGCTGCTGCCGCGCCGGGGCCCGGAGACGGTGGTGCTGAGCGGGGAGGACTTCCTCGTCCACCGCGATCTCGGCTGGCTGAAGGCGGTGCGCCGGCGCGCCGAGGTGCGGGTGCGGATCTATCTGCGCCGGCAGGACGACTGGCTCAACAGCTGGTACAACCAGCACGTCAAGTGGCCGTTCCAGCTCCCCAAGTCGCGGATGTCGCCGGCGCGGTTCCTGGCGGCGATCGAGGACTTCCACTGGCTCGACCTCGAGGCGACGCTCGGCCGCTGGGCCGACGCGCTGGGCGAGGAGGCGGTGGAGATCGCGCCGGTGGAGCCGGGCTTCGCCGCCGAGGGACAGGTCGAGGACGTGATCGCGGACTTCGTCGCGCGGCTCGGCCTCGAGGGCGCGGGGCTGGAGCGGCCCTCCGCGCGGCACAACGACTCGATGCCGGTGCACTGCCTCGAGCTCGCGCGGCACATGGGCCTGTTCGAGATGGGCCCGAAGGCGCGGATGCGGGTCAACGAGGCGCTGCGCAAGGGTCTGGCGCATCACGCGACCGAGGCGCGCACGGTGTTCTCGCCCGATCAGCGCAACGCGGTGCTGGACCGGTTCGAGGCGGGCAACCGGGCGGCGGCGCGGCGCTTCCTCGGGCGGGAAGCGCTGTTCC
>DATFKM010000113.1:0-4588 GCA_035268645.1 Paracoccaceae bacterium
CCGCGAGGGCGGCGAGCGCCGCGCTCGGTCCCGGCGCGGCGTGCACGGGAAAGCCGGCCTCCCGCGCCTCCCGCGCCAGCTTCCAGCCGGGATCGGAGACCAGCGGCGTGCCCGCCTCGGAGACCAGAGCGACCGAGGCGCCCTCGGCCAGCGCGGCCATCAGCCCCGGCCGGGCGCGCGCCGCCGTCGCGTCGGAATAGGCCACCAGCCGGCGGCCGGAGAGCGGGATGCCGTGCAGCGTCAGCAACCGGCGCGCGGTGCGCGTGTCCTCCGCCGCGACGACGTCGGCGCCGGCGAGCAGGTCCAGCGCCCGCAGCGTCACGTCGCGGGCGTTGCCGATCGGGGTCGCCACCAGATGCAGGCCCGGCGGCGCCTCCGGCCGGATCGAGAGCGGGATCGTCGCCGCCGCGGGCCCCTCGCCGGGCGGCGGGCCGGAGCGTGACCCGCCCGCATCATCGCCGGGCGCCGCGGCGTTCCGCGGCTTCCGTCCGCCCCGCTTCGCACTCATAATGGGGCCTTGCGCGCCGGACGACGTCCGCGCGACGACGGAGGATCGGTGGGAGAGGACGTCATGGCGGGCATCGAAGGCATCATGGAGAGCCTCGCCGCGCGACTCAACGGGGCCGCTCGGGGGGCGATCCGGTCGACGGGTCGGGGCGGCATGGTCGCGGGGGCGGGTCGGACCGCCGGCCGAGCCGCGGCCGCCGCCGCGCTGCTCGCGGCCGCCGGATGCGCGTCGTCGTCGGGCTCCGGCGGCGGGACCGCGGCCGAGGCGCCGGCCCCGCCTCCGGCCGCCGCGGCGCGGCCGGCCCGGCTCGATCCCTCGGCCCCGGCTCCGGTCGCGGTGCTGGTTCCGCTCGGCGCCGCCGATCCCGCGGCGGCGGCGGCGGCGCGCGACGTGGCGGACGGCGCGCGCCTCGCGGCCGAGGCCGCGGGCGGCCGGCTCGTCGTGCTCACGGTCCGCGACACCGGCGGCACGCCGGCCGGCGCCGCCGGGGCGGCCCGGGCGGCGCTGGAGGCGGGCTCCGGCCTCGTGCTCGGCCCGCTGTTCGGGGCCAACGCGGAGGCCGTCGCCGGGCCGGCCGCCGCGCGGGGCGTGAACCTGCTCACCTTCTCCAACACGCCCTCCGTCGCGGGGGGCGAGGCCGGCAACGTCTGGCTCGCGGGCGTTCTGGCGGAGGACGAGGCGGAACGGATCCTCGCGCATGCCTCGCGGCTCGGCGTTCGGACCGTCGGCGTCTATCACCCGGACGACGCCGCCGGCGCGGTCGGGCGGCGAGCGGCGGAGGAGGCGGGTCGCCGCCTCGGCCTCCGGATCGCTCCGACGCTCGCCTATCCGCGCAGCTTCCAGGGCATCCAGGACAGCGCCGAGGGCTACGTCGAGGCGCATCGGGCCGCCGGGGCCGACGCGGTGCTGCTGCCGGACGGGGGGCAGGGCCTGCAGGCGGCGGCCGCGTTCCTCAACTTCCACGACCTCTCCACCAGGGACACGCCGTTCCTCGGCCTCGCCGCCTGGGACGATCCCGCCACGCCGACCGAGAACGCGCTGATCGGCGGGCGCTTCGCCTCGCTCGACCCGGCGCTGACCGCGGATTTCGCGGCCCGCTTCGAGGCCCGCTACGGCCGGGCGCCGGGTCCGCTCGCCGTGCTCGGCCACGACGCGGCGGCCGCGGCGGCCGAGATGGCGCGCCGCGCCCGCGCCGCCGGCGACGCGACCCCCTTCGACGCCGAGGCGATCACCGATCCCGCCGGCTTCCGCGGCGCCGCCGGCCGCATCCGCTTCACGCCGGACGGCCGCAACCGCCGCGACCTCGCCGTGATCCGGGTGGTTCGGGACGGCTTCGAGACGGTGGAGCCCGCCGCGACCGCGGCCGGCCCCGGCGCGTGAGCCCGGCGCTTCCCGCCCCGGCGCACGACACGGCCCCGCCACGGAGCGACGGCTTCGCCGACGACGCGCCGCTGATCCTGCCCGCCGCGGCGATCCTCGACCGCAACGCGGCGCTGGCGCGGATCGGCGAGGCGGTCGAGACGGGCGACGACGGCGCCACCGACGCGCGCCGCGCCGTCGCCGCGGGCGTGCTCCGCGCCGAGCTGGAGCGCGGGCGCGAGGCGATCCGCACGGCGTTCGAGGCCCGGCCCTGGGCGGGTCCGGCCGTCGCCCGCTCCATCGCCTGGCTTACGGACGAGATCGTGCGCCTCGCGCTCGAGAGCGCGTTGCGCTGGCTGCATCCGAACCCGACGCCGACCTCGGGCGAGCGGCTCGCGGTGCTCGCGGTCGGCGGCTACGGGCGCTTCGAGATGGCGCCGTGGTCGGACGTGGACCTGCTGTTCCTCACCCACTGGAAGCAGGCGGCCTGGGTCGAGAGCCTGGTCGAATCGGTGCTCTACCTGCTCTGGGACCTGCGGCTGAAGGTCGGCCACTCGACCCGGACGGTGGACGACTGCCTGCGTCTCGGCCGGCAGGACACGACGATCCGCACCGCGCTGCTGGAGCATCGCTTCCTGTCGGGCGACGCGACGCTGGCGGCGGAGCTGGACCGGCGCCTCTGGGACGAGCTGTTCTCGCGCACCGGTCCGGAATTCGTGGAGGCGAAGCTCGAGGAGCGGGGGCAGCGCCACGCCCGGCACGGCGGCTCGCGCTACCTGCTCGAGCCCAACGTGAAGGAGAGCAAGGGCGGGCTGCGCGATCTGCAGACGCTGTGGTGGATCGCGAAATACCTCTACCACGCCGCCTCGCCGCGCGATCTGGTGGAAAAGGACGTGTTCACCGAGGAGGAGGTGCGCGTCTTCGCCGAGGCGGAGGCCTTCCTCTGGACCGTGCGCTGCCATCTGCACTGGATCTCGGGGCGCGCCGACGAGGCGCTCACCTTCGACCGTCAGGTGGACGTCGCCCGCCGGCTCGGCTTCGAGGATGCCGGCGGCCAGCGCGGCGTCGAGCGCTTCATGCAGCGCTACTTCCAGCACGCCAAGTCGGTGGGCGAACTGACGCGGATCTTCCTCGCCGCGCTGGAGGCGCGGCACGTCAAGAAGCGTCCGGGCCTGACCGGCCTGATGAAGGCCCTGAGTTTCGGCGGCCGGCCCGGTCCGGGCCCGTTCCGGATGCTGGACGGACGCATCGGCATCCCCGACGAGAGCGTGATCACGGAGGATCCGGTCAACATCCTGCGCCTGTTCGACGCCGGGCTCAGGACCGGCGCGCTGATCCATCCGAACGCCATGCGCATGATCGCGGCGAACCTCGACCTGATCGACGACGATCTGCGCGCCGATCCGACGGCGAACCGGCTGTTCCTCGACCTCCTCGCCAAGGCCGACGATCCGGAACGCGCGCTGCGGCGGATGAACGAGACCGGCGTGCTGGGACGCTTCGTGCCGGAGTTCGGGCGCATCGTCGCGATGATGCAGTTCAACATGTACCATCATTACACGGTGGACGAGCACACCATCCAGGCGCTCGCCATCCTCTCCCGGCTGGAGAAGGGGGAGCTGGCGGAGGCGCTGCCGGTGGCGTCGGGCATCCTCTCCAAGGGGGCGGACCGGACGGTGCTGCGGGTGGCGCTGTTCCTGCACGACATCGGAAAGGGCCTGCCGGAGGATCATTCCGTCGTCGGGGAGCGCATCGCGCGGGAGGTCTGCCCGCGGCTCGGTCTCGACGAGGGGCAGACCGAGATCGTGGCCTGGCTCGTGCGCCATCACCTGCTGATGAGCGACGTGGCGCAGAAGCGCGACATCGCCGACGTCGAGACGGTGCGCCACTTCGCCGAGGCGGTGCGCACGCCGTCGCGCCTGAAGCTGCTGCTGGTGCTGACGGCGTGCGACATCATGGCGGTCGGCCCCGGCACCTGGAACAACTGGAAGGCTCAGCTGCTGCGCACGCTCTATCGCCGCACCCGCGAGGAACTGGTCGGCGGCGAGGAGACCGCGAGCCGCGGCGAGCGCATCCACGAGGCGCAGGACGCCTTCCGCGAGGCGCTGGCCGAATGGCCGCTGGAGCTGGTGGAGCGCGAGATCGACCGGCACTACGCGCCCTTCTTCCTGGCGCTCGCGCCCGAGACGCAGGCCGTGTTCGCGCGGCTGGCGCGCGAGGCCGAGGAGGGCGAGGTCGCCTCCGACATCACCGAGGACGCGAGCCGCGACGCCACCCGGGCCTGCTTCTACATGGCGGATCATCCGGGCCTGTTCAGCCGTTTCGCCGGCGCTCTGGCGCTGGCGGGGGCGAACGTGGTGGACGCGCGCACCTTCACCACGTCGGACGGCTACGCCTGCGCGGTGTTCTGGATCCAGGCGGCGGACGGCACGCCCTACGACCCGGCCCGCCTCGACCGTCTGAAGCGCACGGTGGACCGGACGCTGAAGGGCGAGGTGGTGGCGCGCGAGGCGCTCAAGCCCAAGCGCAAGGTCAAGCGGCGCGAGAGCCGCTTCCGCGTGCCGACGCGAGTGAGCTTCGACAACACGGCCTCCGAGATCTGCACGGTGATCGAGGTCGACACGCGCGACCGGGTGGGCCTGCTGCACGACCTGACGCGGGCGCTGGCGTCGGCCTCCGTCTCGATCTCCTCGGCGATCATCGCGACCTACGGCGAGCAGG
>DATFKM010000114.1:0-5851 GCA_035268645.1 Paracoccaceae bacterium
CCGCTCCGCCTCGTCGGCGCCGAGCGCCAAGGCTGCGAGCTCCATCAGCCGCCCCGCCGTGCCGTCGAGATAGGCGTCGAACAACGCCCGGTCGGCGATGGCGGGGCCGGCGAGATCGTAGGATCGCGCGTCGAGCAGCGCCTCGAACGGCTCGCGCGGCAGGTCCGCCGCCCGGATCGTCTCGGCCAGCGGCGCGACCACCTCGTGCCGGCGCGGCTCGGCTCCGTCGAAGATCTCCGCCGTCGCGTCGCGCCACCATTGCAGGCGGATCTCTCCCAACATCGGCTCGGAGACCGCCGAGGGGATGCGGGCGACCTCGAGGTTGAAGGCGTAGAGCGCCATCAGCCGGCCCGCCATCGGCCCGGCGAGGCGCGCGGTCGCCCAGCGGTCGGGGTCGCCGCGGCGAACCAGCTCGGCGCAGGCCTCCCCGCTCACGCCGGCGCCACGACCAGCAGCCGGTAGCCGTACTGGCCCCGGCGGCGCCGCCAGACGGCGATCTCCCCGCGCGTTTCCGCGAGGGCGGCGCGGCCGCCCCGGGTCGTCTCCCGGTCGGGCTCGAGCGCGCCGAGCCGCGCCTCGAGCGCGTCCATGTAGGCGTCCCAGTCGCTTTCGGGCTGGAGGAAGCCGCCCAGGACCGCGAAGCCCGCGCGCGCGACCGCGGCGTCGAGGCCGGCGGCGTCGGTCATGCCGGGATAGGCGCGCCACATCTCCACCGCGTCAGGGTCCGGGGCGTCGGTCAGCCAGAGGGCGTCGCTGAAGACGACGCGCCCGCCCGGGGCGAGCGCACCCCGCCAGGCCCGGAGCGCCGGCTCGACGCCGAGAGCGTAGATCGCGCCCTCGCACCAGATCAGGTCGAACGGCCCGGTCTCGGCGCCCATGTCGGCCGTCGCGCCCTCGAAGCGGTCGGCGGCGCCGAGCGCGGCGGCCCGGGCGCGCGCCGCCTCGACGAAGGGCGGATGGGCGTCGACGGCGCGGATCCGCGCCTGCGGCAGCTCCGCCAGCAGCACCGCCGAGGCCGCGCCAGGTCCGCAGCCGGCGTCCAGCACCCGCGGCGCCGGCGGCATGTCCGCCCGCACCAGATCCAGAGCGCGCCGCGTCGTCGCGTCGGAGCCCGGCGCCTCGCGCGGCAGGTCCGAATGGATCGCGAAGAAGGCGGCGCGGAAATCCGGATCCTCGAAGCTCACGCCGCGGCCCCCTCGGCCTCGGCCCCATCGCGGATCAGCTTCCAGGTCACCGCGTCGAGCAGCGCCTGGAAGCTCGCCTCGACGATGTTGGGCGAGACGCCGACGGTGGACCAACGCCGGCCCTTGGCGTCGGCGCTGTCGATCAGCACGCGGGTCACGGCCTCGGTGCCGCCTGTGGTGATGCGCACCTTGAAGTCGACGAGACGAAGATCCTCGATGAAGTCCTGATAGCGTCCGAGGTCGCGCCGCAGCGCCCGCGACAGCGCGTTGACCGGGCCGCGGTCCTCCTGGCTGACCGGATCGCGCGATTCCGAGGCGGAGATGCGTCGCTCGCCGTCCACCATGCAGACCACGACCGCCTCGGAGAGCGTCGTCGTCCCGCGCCGCTCGACCGTCACGCGGTAGCGCTCGACGTCGAAGAAGCGCGGGCGCAGACCCAGTTCGCCCCGCGCCAGCAGCTCGAAGCTGGCCTGTGCGCCGTCATAGGCGAAGCCCTCGTCCTCGCGCCGCTTCACGAGGTCCAGGATCCGCACGAGCCGCGGGTCGCCCTTCTCGACCTGGAGGCCCATCTCCGCCAGCCGCCGGCGCAGGTTCGACTGCCCGGCCTGGTTCGACATCGGCACCACGCGCTCGTTGCCCACGGCCTCCGGGGGCACGTGCTCATAGGTGCTCGGGTCCTTCGCGACGCCCGAGGCGTGCAGGCCCGCCTTGTGGGTGAAGGCCGCCGCGCCGACATAGGGCGCGTGGCGGTCGGGCACCCGGTTGAGCACGTCGTCCAGCATCCGGCTGAGGCGCGTCAGGTCCGGCAGGCGGTCCGCCGTCACGCCGGTCTCGAAGCGGTCGCGATAGGGCGCCTTCAGGAGCAGCGTCGGGATCAGCGAGACGAGGTCGGCGTTCCCGCATCGTTCCCCGAGGCCGTTGAGCGTGCCCTGCACCTGCCGCGCCCCGGCGTCGATCGCGGCGAGCGAGCCCGCCACCGCGCAGCCCGCGTCGTCGTGACAGTGGATGCCGACGCGCTCGCCGCCGAAACGCGCCACGACCTGGGCGGTGATCTCGCCGATCTCCGCCGGCAGCGTGCCGCCGTTGGTGTCGCAGAGCACCGCCCAGCGGGCGCCGCCCTCCAGCGCGGCCTCGAGGCAGGCCAGCGCGTAGTCGGGCTCGGCCTTGAAGCCGTCGAAGAAGTGTTCGGCGTCGAACAGCGCCTCGCGGCCGAGCGCCGCCAGATGCGCGACCGAATCGCGGATCGCCGCGAGGTTCTCCTCCCGGCTGACGCCGAGCGCGGTCTCCACCTGCCCCGCATGGCTCTTGCCGACGAGGCAGACCGCCGGCGTGCCGGCGTTGACCACCGCCGCCAACACGTCGTCGTTGGCGGCGGAGCGTCCGACCCGTTTGGTCATGCCGAAGGCGGTGAAGGTCGCGCGCGACAGGCGCGGGGCGGCGGCGAAGAAGTCGCTGTCGGTCGGGTTGGCGCCCGGCCAGCCGCCTTCGACGTAGTCGATGCCGAGCGCGTCGAGCGCCTTGGCGATCTTCGTCTTCGCCTCGGCGGTGAAGTCGACGCCCGAGGTCTGCTGCCCGTCGCGCAGCGTCGTGTCGAAGAGGTGCAGTCGCTCGCGGGTCATTCGACGTCCTCCAGCCGCGACGGGTCGAAGTCCGGCCCCAGTTCCCATTCCGCGCCGTGGGGCGTGTCCTTCACGATCACGCCGGCCGCCGCCACGGCGTCGCGGATCGCGTCGGCACGGGCGAAGTCCCGGGCCTTGCGCGCCTCGGCACGCGCGTCGAGCAGGCGGCGGATGCGCTCGGCCTGCTCGGCGCCGGCGGCGCCGGCGCGCATGGCGTCGGAGAGCGTGCCTTCCTCCTCGGCGGCGAGGCGGTCGACCTCTCCGCCCGCGAAGGGATCGAGACCGAGCAGCCGCATCGCGCCGAGCAGCGCCTCGGCGGCGGCCGCCGCCTCGGGCGTGCGCTCGCGGATCCGGGCGGCCTTGGCCAGCTCGTCCATCGCGGCCACGGCCGCGGGCGTGTTGAGATCGTCCGAGAGCGCCTCGAGCACCGCCGCCGGCGCCTGCCCCTCGGGCCGCGCCGCCACCCAGTCCGAGCCGCGCCGCGCCAGCGAAAGGCGCCAACGCTCCAGCTTCTTGCGCGCCTCCTGCCGGCGCTTCGCGCCCCAGTTCAGCACGTCGCGGTAATGCGTCATCAGGAAGCCCAGGCGGATCGCCTCGCCCGGCAGCGTCTCCAGCGCCTCGGCGACGGTCACGAAGTTGCCGAGGCTCTTGGACATCTTGCGCCCGTCGACGTTGATCATGCCGTTGTGCAGCCAGACCTCCGCGAAGGCGTGATCGGGATGCGCGCAATGGCTCTGCGCGATCTCGTTCTCATGATGGGGGAACATCAGGTCCGATCCCCCTCCGTGGATGTCGAAATCCGGGCCCAGCAGCGCCTCCGACATCGCCGAGCACTCGATGTGCCAGCCCGGCCGCCCGCGACCCCAGGGCGACTCCCAGCCCGGTTCGCCGGCCTCGGAGGGCTTCCAGAGCACGAAGTCCATCGGATCGCGCTTGTAGGGCGCGACCTCGACCCGCGCGCCGGCGATCATGTCCTCGGTCGAGCGACCCGAGAGCGCGCCGTAGGCGGGGTAGCTCGCCACCGAGAACAGGACGTGCCCCTCGGCCTCGTAGGCGTGGCCGCGCTCGATCAGCAGCGCGATCATCTCGACCATGGCGGGCACGTGCTCGGTCGCCTTCGGCTCGTGCGTCGGGCGCAGCACGTCGAGGGCGTCCATGTCGGCGTGGAACGCGGCCGTCGTCTCCCGCGTCAGCCGGGCGATGGCCTCGAGCGGATCCATCTCCGGCCAGCGCTCCCTCGCCCGCGCGTTGATCTTGTCCTCGACGTCGGTGACGTTGCGGACATAGACGACCCGGTCCTCGCCGTAGAGGTGGCGCAGCAGGCGGAACAGCACGTCGAACACCACCGCCGGGCGCGCGTTGCCGACATGGACGCGGTCGTAGACGGTCGGCCCGCAGACGTACATGCGCACGCGCCGCTCGCCGTCGGGGATGTCGGGATCGCGCCAGTCGCGGGGCGTGAAGGGCTCCGCGTCGCCGCTGGCGGAGTTTCGGAGCCGGATCGGATGCTCGGTCGTCATGCGGGGCCTCGGGCGCGGGGCGTCCCGCGGCGGGCCGGGTCTCGTCATGGCAAGGGGGCTGGCCGCCGCGGACGCTATGTCAGCGGATAATGCAGATCCGGATGGGGAACGCGGCGATCATGCGACCCCTATGCCCGGCCCGCCGGAGCGGCGCAACCCAAGAAACGTCGCGCGGCCCCGGAGCTCGAGGCTCCGGGGCCGCGCCGGGCCGTCTTCGGAATGCGCCCGCTAACGGCCGAACACCACCTCCGGCAGCCAGAGCGCGAGGCTCGGAAACTCCAGCACGATGGCGAGGCCGATCAGCTGCAGGATCACGAAGGGAATGATGCCCCGGTAGATCTCCGTCATCTTCACCGAGGACGGCGCCGAGCCCTTCAGGTAGAACAGCGCGAAGCCGAAGGGTGGAGTCAGGAACGATGTCTGCAGGTTCACCGCCACCAATATGGCGAACCAGTATATGACCTGCGCCTCCAGGGCCTGCGTCTCGATGATGCTCGTCGGAGGGTCCATGCCCAGATGGGCCGCGAAGGTGGGCGCCATGCCGCGGATGATCGGGGCGAAGACCGGCAGGATGATCAGCGTGATCTCCAGAAAGTCGAAGAAGAAGCCCAGCAGGAAGATCGCGAACATCAGCACGAACAGCAGCGCCCAGGGCGAAAGCTGCAGATGCTCGATCAGCTCGATGATCAGATCCTCGCCGTAGACGTTGCGGAACACCGTGGAGAACGCCGTCGCGCCCACGAAGATGAAGAAGATCATCGCCGTGGTCAGGCCGGTGCGGTTGACGACCGAGGTCATCGTCTCCCAGGTCAGCGTCCGGTTCACCCAGGCCAGCAGGATCGAGCCGAAGGCGCCGACGCCGGCCGCCTCGGTCGGCGTGGCCCAGCCCGCGAAGATCGAGCCGAGCACCAGCACGATCAGGAACAGCGGCGGGAAGAAGCCCTTCAGGATCCCGCCGAGCAGCGTGTTCCCCTCGCGCCGGCCGACGAGCGCGGAGGCGCCGAACATCACGAGGAAGGCGATCAGATACCAGTTCACCGCATCCGCGAGATGCGATGCGGAGGCGAAGAAGGCGACGATCCAGCCCGCCGCGGTGATGCCGAGGAACAGGAACAGGTTCGAGCGCTGGTAGGGTTCGAGGTCGATCTCGTGCTCGCCGAGCGGCGGCGCCATCGAGGGACGCAACGTGGCGACGGTGAGGATGTAGGCGAAATAGAGGCCTGAAAGCACCAGGCCCGGCAGCAGCGCCCCGATGAAGAGGTTGCCGACCGAGACGGCCAGCAGGTTCGCCATCAGGACCAGCATGATCGAGGGCGGGATCAGGATGCCGAGGGTCGCCGAGGCCGCGATCGTGCCCGTCGCCAGCGTAGGCGAGTAGCCCCGCGCCAGCATCGGCGCCAAGGCCAGCAGCGTCATCATCACGACCGAGGCGCCGATGATGCCGGTGGTCGCCGCCATGATGGTGCCCATCACCGTGACCGAGAGCGCGAGGCCGCCCGGCACGCGCCGCAGCAGCACCGTGAGGATC
>DATFKM010000115.1:0-5512 GCA_035268645.1 Paracoccaceae bacterium
CGGTGAGTCGGAGGTCCGGGCGGGCAAGGCGTCGGCCGGAGCGGCGCGGAGGGCCGGTCGGATCGCGCCGAGCGGGGAGGCGGCCGGCTCGGCCTCGGCCGTCGGAGCCGGGCCTCCGGAGGATCGGGGGGCGGTCGTCGCGGCGGGGCCGGGGGCGGCTTCGCGGCGGTGCGGCGGCGCCGGCGGGGCGGCGTCGGCGCGCGCGGCTCCGGTTCGAGGCGTGACCGGGCGCGCATCGGCCCCCGAGGGCGAGCCGGCATCGGCCGCGGGGGCCCCGGGTGCGGCCTCTGCGTCGGCTGGCGCCGGGTCGGCGCGGGGAGCGGCGGGCTCCGGCGCCGGTCGGGCCGTCGCGGCGTCCGTCTCGGCGCGAGCCTGCGCCGCGGCCTCGGCGGCGGCGCGGCGGGCGGCCTCCTTCGCGGCGGCGGCGCGGGGCCGCGCCGGCGGGGCGTCGCCCGAAGCGGTGACGCCTGCGCTCGTCGTCTCCGCGGCGCGGGCGGAGACGGCGGGCGGCGCGACGAAGGCGCCGCGGCCGGGAGCGTCCTCCGCCGCGGACGGGGCGGAGGACGCGGCGGCGCTTCGGGCGCGGAGGCGCCGGCGCAGGGCCGCGATGGCCGGCGGGGGCGGCGCCTCGGCCGCCTCCGGCGCGGGGGCGAAGATGTTGTCGATCTCGGGCTCGCGCCGCGCGGCGTCGTCGCTCATCCGCCGTTCCTCACTCGCCGGCCGGCTGCGCGACCACCTGGGGGTAGTTGCGCAGGTGCTGGCGGAGGATCTCCTCCTTCGGGCCGAAGGCCTTCCGGACGCCGTCCTCCATCATCAGGATCATGTCGCACTGGGCGATGGCCGCGGGGCGGTGGGCCATGATCATCACCGCCTTGCCGCGGTCCTTCAGGTCCGCGATCGCGGCGTTGAGCGCGTCCGAGCCCGCCGCGTCGAGATTCGAGTTCGGCTCGTCCAGGATCACCAGCGCCGGATCGCCGTAGAGCGCGCGCGCCAGGCCGATGCGCTGGCGCTGGCCGCCCGAGAGCTTGCCGCCGCCGGCCGCCACGTCGAAGTCGTAGCCCCCCGGCAGGCCGAGGATCATCTCGTGCGCGCCGGCGCGCCGCGCGGCGAGGACCACGCCCTCGTCGTCGGGCTCGGGGTCCATGCGGGCGATGTTCTCGGCCACGGTTCCGTCGAAGAGGCCGATGTCCTGCGGCAGGTAGCCGACATGCCGGCCGAGCGCCTCGTCCGAGAACTGGTCGAGCGCGGCGCCGTCGAGGCGCACGGTGCCGGAGGCGGCGGGCCAGATGCCGGCGACGGCCTTGGCCAGGGTGGACTTGCCGGAGGCCGAAGGGCCGATCACGCCGAGGGCCTGCCCCGGTTCGAGCCGGAACGAGACCATGCGGATCGCCGGGGTCCGGTCGCCCGGCGCGACCACGGTGACCTGCTCGGCCTCCAGCAGCGAGCGGGGGGCGGGCAGGGCCGTCCGCGGCGCCTCCGGCGGGGTCTTGTCGAGGAGTTCGATCAGGCTCTTCCAGCCCTGCTGGGCGCGCTGCACGAGGGACCACTGGCCGATCGCCTGCTCGATCGGCGCCAGCGCGCGGCCCATCAGGATCGAGCCGGCG
Source organism: Paracoccaceae bacterium (assembly GCA_035268645.1). Lineage (GTDB taxonomy): Bacteria > Pseudomonadota > Alphaproteobacteria > Rhodobacterales > Rhodobacteraceae > Albimonas. The sequence goes on from DATFKM010000115.1 coordinate 1,605, forward strand.
ATCATCACGCCGGGCGTCACCTCGCCCCGGATCGCGAGCCAGGCGCCCAGGCCGAGCATCATCGACTGCAGGAAGAAGCGCAGGGTCTTGGAGGCGGTGGAGAAGATGCCGGTGCGGTCGGAGGCGGCGATGGTCTTCTCGAGGCTGCGTCCGCGCAGGCGGTTCCAGCGGCTCAGCACCGAGCGGCGCATGCCGAGGCCCTGCACCGTCTCGCCCTCGCGCCGGATCGCCTCGGTGAAGCCTTCGGACTGGGAGGAGGCCACGTTGGCGTCGAGCTGGAGATCCTTGGAGAGGCGCTGGTTGAGCCAGGTCAGGACGATCAGCAGCAGGCCGCCGGCGAGGGCGAGCACGCCGAGCATCCAGTGGAAGCTGAAGATCGCCAGCAGGAAGATCGGGGTCCAGGGCGCGTCGAAGAAGGCGAAGGGCGCGGGGCCCGAGAGCAGGCGCTGGATCGATTCGAGGTCGCGGAGGCCGGTGGCGGGCCGCGCCCGCTCGATCGGGGAGACGGAGCGGCGCAGGATCGCCTCGAACACGCGGTCGTCCAGGCGGGCCTGGAAGCGGGCGCCGGCGCGCGCCAGCACGCGGCCGCGGGCGTAGTCGAGGATGCCCATCATCAGGAAAAGGAAGGTGACGATGGCGACGAGGGCGACCAGCGTGGCCTCCGACCGGCTGGAGAGGACGCGGTCGTAGACCTGGAGCATGAAGATGGGCCCGGTGAGCATCAGGAGGTTCACGAAGAAGCTGAACACGCCCACGGACAGGAACAGGCGCCGCCCCTCCCGGAGCACGCCCCTCAGCTCCTCGCGTCCGGTCTCCGCCTTGCCACGCACGCCCGCGAACACTCCCCGGCCTCGGGGGGCTCGGCGAGCGCCCCTGCATCCGTGCCGCCTCATACGACAATCGCCCCCCGGCGCGCCAGTGCGCGCGCACGCTCCGCCGCCATCGTCTCCCCTGCGCCACAGGAGGGACGGACGGCGGGACGCAGGAGCCGCGCTCCGGGCGGGACGATTGCCGACTCGCCGCCGGGGGCCTATGTGCCGGGCGATCAATGGGGTCCTTCGTCCGGGGGTGTCGTTCATGCCGAAGCCGTTCCGCGGTCTCATCGCGTCGCTTCTGGTCGCGGCCCTCGCCGGTTGCGCCGCGCCGCCGGAGAGCGCGGGTTTCGCCTGGGATCCCTACGAAGAGACCAACCGCGAGATCCACGAGTTCAACAAGGGCTGGGACACGGTGCTGATCCGCCCGGCCTCGCAGTTCTATCAGGAGGTGACGCCCGGCGTGGTGCGGCTGCTCGTGGGCAACGGCCTCGACATGCTCGACCTTCCGGCGATCTTCGTGAACAACCTGCTGCAGGGCGAGCCGCTGGCGGCGCTCCGCACGGCGGGGCGGTTCTCGCTCAACGTCGTGCTCGGCGCGGGGCTGCTGGACCCGGCGACGGAGTTCGGGCTGCCGAAGGAGTCGACGGACCTGGGCGTCACCTTCTCGAAATGGGGTTTCGAGGAAGGGCCTTACGTGTCGCTGCCGCTGCTGGGGCCCGCGACGGCGCGCGACGGCGTCGGACGGGTGCTCGAGATCGCGCTCGACCCGTTCAACTTCCTCACCGGCGTGCCGGAGATCGAGCTGCTGGGGCCGGGAACGGCCTTCGTCGGCATCGTCGAACTGCGCGCCGAGAACGAAGACGTGATCGACCGGGCCTTCTACGAGACCGAGGACAGCTACGTCACCACCCGCAGCGGGTATCTTCAGTTCCGTCGCCGGCGGGTCGCGGGCGGCGTGACCGAGGAGCAGATCCCGGACGTGTTCGCCGAGTGACCCGCGCCGGCGGACCGGCCCCCATCGGATACGGAGCTTCGCCATGACGATCGATCGACGCCGCATGCTTTCGCTGATCGTGGCCGCCGGGGCCGCGCTGACCGCCGCGGCACGTCCGGCGACGGCGGTCGAGCCGAAGGAGGCGGAGCGCTTCGTCGCGAACATCGCGGACGAGCTGACCCAGCTGGTGCGGTCGGATCTGGGCCCGCGGGAGCAGGCCGAGCGGTTCCGGGAGATCTTCGTGCGCGACGCGGCGCTCGAGCAGATCGAGCGCTTCGTGATGGGCGTGGCGTGGCGGGACATGTCGGAGGCGCAGAAGACGCGGTTCCGGGACGCCTTCCTGGACTACGTCGCCAACACCTACACCGACCTTCTGCTGGACTACGAGGGCCAGACGCTGGACGTGCGGGACAGCCGCGACTTCGGCGACAAGGGCGTTCTGGTCTTCGCCAAGGTCAGCGGCGACGGGCCGGTGAGCGAGTGGCTGGTCTCCGACCGCGGCGGCGACGGGCCGAAGCTGGTCGACATCACCGCCGAGGGCGTTTCGCTGCTTCGCACCCAGCGTCAGGAGTTCGCGGCGATGCTGGAGAAGCGCAACGGCGACATCGACGATTTCATCAGCGATCTGGCCGAGGCCTCCGGCGCGCCGAAGGCCTCGAGCTCGGGCTGAGGCGCGGCCTCTTTCACCGCCTCCGGCGGGCGGCTAGGCTCCGGCCGGCGACGCCCGACGAGGAGCTGCGATGAAGGCCGTCTACGATCCGCGCCAGAGCGCGCACGACCCGCGGTTCTTCCTCGTGGCCGGGGCCGCGCGGCCGAGCCCGGAGCAGCCGGAGAGGGCCGAGCGCCTGCGCGCCGGGGCGGAGGCGGCGGGCTGCGAGGTGATCCTGCCGGCCGATTACGGGCGCGGGCCGCTCGCCGCGGTGCACACGGCGGAGTATCTCGAGTTCCTGGAGACGATCCACGCCCGCTGGAGCGCGGTGGAGGGCGCGGGGCCGGAGGTGGTGCCGAACGTGCATCCCGACCGGCGCGCGGCGTCGTATCCGAGCTCGCCCACCGGCCTCGCCGGCTGGCATCAGGCGGACACCGCCTGCCCGATCGGGCCGCGCACCTGGGAGAGCGCCTACTGGGCGGCGCAGACGGCGCTGAGCGGGGCGGAGCTGATCCTCGAGGGCGAGCGGGAGGCCTATGCCCTCTGCCGACCGCCGGGGCATCACGCGCTGGCGGACATGGCGGGGGGATTCTGCTTTCTCAACAGCACCGCCGCGGCGGCTGCGCGGCTGGCCGCGGCGGGGCGGCGGCCGGCGATCCTCGACGTCGACGTGCATCACGGCAACGGCACGCAGGGGATCTTCTACGCCCGCGGCGACGTGCTGACGGTCTCGATCCACGCCGATCCGGCGGCGTTCTACCCGTTCTTCTGGGGCCACGCGCAGGAGCGCGGCGCCGGCGCGGGGGAGGGGGCGAACCTGAACCTGCCGCTGCCGCGCGGCACCGGCGACGCGGGCTGGATGGAGGCGCTTGCGCCGGCGCTGACGCGGATCCGGGCCTGGGGCGCGGACGTGCTGGTGGTGGCGCTGGGCCTCGACGCCTTCGAGGGCGATCCGCTGAAGTTCCTCGCGGTGACGACGGAGGGGTTCGGGCGCATCGGCGCGGAGATCGCGGGCCTCGGCCTGCCGACGCTGCTGGTGCAGGAGGGGGGGTATCTCTCGGACGAGCTGGGCGGGAACCTCACGCGCTTCCTGACCGGCTTCGAGGGCGCCCGCTGACGGAGGCTTGATCCAGCGCAAGGACGGCGGCGCGGCGGCGGGTCAGCCTCCGGGCCGAAACGAGGGGCGACCGCCGGGGCGGCGGCGCCGAGGACAGGGGAGGATGACCCGCATGGCCATCAAGACCATCGCCGCGTTCCTGGACGGATCGGAGGCGTCGGAGGCGCGGCTCGGCCACGCCATCGCCATCGCCGAGGCGACGGGGGCGCATCTGGTCGCCGTCGCGCTGGCGCGGCAGATCGACATCGGCGTCTACGCGGTGCCGGGCGCGGAGATGGCGGTGGACCTCAGCCAGATCGACGAGAGCCGGGCGCGCGCCAAGGCGCTGGCCGA
>DATFKM010000116.1:0-2949 GCA_035268645.1 Paracoccaceae bacterium
CCCCGAGGGGCCGTGCGCGTCCTGGATCGAGCTCATCCCGGTCCTCCTTCTCTCATTCCGCCGCGAGGGCGGCGGGCTGCGGCGCGGTCCCGGGCGTCCGGTGCGCCTCGTCCTCCGCTTCGCGGCGCGCGAGGTCGGCGCGGAGCGCGTCGGCGAGGATCGTCGCGACGCGGCCGGCCTCCGGCACGCAGCGGAGCATCGGCTCGGGCTTCGACAGCCTCCAGGGCCGGGCGTGCGGCCACAGCACGGCCCAGGAGATCTTGTCCTCGCCGGAGAGGGCGAGGGGGATGTCGCCCGTGCCCGAGGGATGCTGGCGCAGATCCGCCGAGGCGATCCAGCGGTAGGGCAGGTTCAGCGTAACGGTCAACGCGACGCCGATGCGCATCGCCACGCGCCGGGTCGTGACGGTGTAGACGGTGTTCGTCGCCGTCACCCAGGCGAGGATCGAGAGCACCCCGACCGCCGCCGCGCAGAGGCCGACGAACCACACGGAGACGGCGAGGATCTCCGTCGTCGTGGCGCCGTCCGCCGCCATCGCCCCGCCCCGCCAGACGGCGAGGAGGGCGAACCAGGCGATCACCCAGCGCACGCGCAGCCAGCGCCGCGCGAGCGCGCGCCAGTCCGGGCGGCCCTGCCAGAGGATGCGCTCGCCCTCGGGCGGACGCTCCGGCAGGCCGCGGACCGGCTCTATCTGAAGATCGTCATGGGCCATCAGAGCTGCGGCTCCTCGCGCGACTTGGAGGCGTAGAGCAGGCCGCCGCAGTAGTAGGCGCTGATCTTGTCCTCCTCCAGCAGGGTCACCTGCTCGGGGTTGGCGGTGGTCGGCACGCCCTCGAAGTTGTGGGCGTGGAGCGACCGGATCGTGACGGTGGGCTTCCACCAGTTCACGTAGCAGAGCGTGAACGGCGCGAGGCGGGTGGAGCCGTCCTCGAGCTCGATCTCGATGTAGCGGATCATGCTCTCGGAGCGGTCGACCCAGAGGTCCTTGACCGTGCCGACCTGCCGGTCGTCGCCGGAGATCACCGCGCGCCCGCGGATGTCCTTGGAGCCGCCGGCGACGACCCAGTTCTCGTCGACGCGCATCGGCACGATCTTGGCGTCGCCGTGATAGGTGAGGTCGGGCTTGTCGGCCCGCTCGCACCAGGCGGCGGGGCCGACGCCGTCCTTCATCGGGTCGCCCGTCGGCACCAGCGGGAAGCTGTCGTCGTGGCCGGTGCGCTCGGCCGCCACGGGGCGCGTGTCGCCCTGGTTCGGGCCGGGCACGGTCAGTTCGCCGCCGCCGTGCGGGAGCCGGAAGGTCTTGGGATCGGGCAGCGGGATCGTCGCGGCGGGCAGTTCCTCGCCGGTGCGCTCGGAGACGAGGGGGAAGCCCTCGCGCATGTTCTCGCGCTGGATCCAGAAGATCAGACCGAAGAAGAAGATCCAGAACAGGTACAGCGTCAGCTGCGCCACGTCGAAGTAGCCGGTGATCGTGCTGGTGATGTCCATGGCGGACTCCCTTCCTCTCAGGTGGGGAATTCGGCGAGGCCGAAGCGCGCGCTTCGGTCCTCCGAACCTTGTTGGGCCCTGGGTCCGCGCCGGACGAGCGGGCCGATGACGACGAGGGTGGCGAAGAGCAGCGCGATCTCGAGGTGGTAGACCACCGAGTATCCGATCGCGTCGGACGTCAGCGCGGGGCCGAGGGCGCCCGACGTGGCGAGCCCCCCGACCGCGTCGCGGATGATGCCGCCGGCGAGGACGCCGAGGCCGGTGGCGGTGGCCGTCGCCGCGCCCCAGGCGCCGAGCGCGAGGCCGGAGCCCGCGCGCGACAGCGCCATGGCGGCGGTGAGGCCGCAGACCGAGAAGAGCCCGGCGCCGAAACCGACGGCGAAGGCGCCGAGGCGGAACGCCGTCGCGCTCTGCAGCGGATCGGCGAAGATCACGAGGCTGAAGGCGAAGGCGCCGGCGACGGCGGCGTAGGCGGCGAGGAGGCAGGGATCCGTGCCGCGGCCGAGCCAGCGCGCCGCCATCGCGAAGCCGAGGAGCGCGCCGAGCGACCAGATCCCGGTGAGCGCGGTGGTCGCGCCGACCGAAAGGCCGAGCACCTCGCCGCCATAGGGCTCGAGCAGGATGTCCTGCATCGCGAAGCCGGCGGTGCCGAGCGCGATCGCCGCGAGCAGGCGCCCGGCGCGGCCGCCGGCCATCAGGTCGCGCCACGCCTCGGAGAACGGCGGGATCGGCTCGGCCCGCTCCGCCTTCGACTGCGGCTTCACGACCTCCTGCTTCCAGAGGGCGATCATGTTGAGCACGAGCGTCAGCGCGGCGGCGCCCTGGATCACCTGGATCAGCTTGATCTGGGAGAAGTCGCGCAGCAGCCAGCCGAACACGAAGGCCGAGACGCCCATGCCGACCAGCAGCATGACGTAGAGCAGCGCGACGACGCGCGGGCGCGTCTCCTCCGGCGCGAGGTCGGTCGCGAGGGCGAGCCCCGCGGTCTGGGTCATGTGCAGGCCGATGCCGGTCATCACGAAGGCCAGCATGGCGCCGGCGTAGGCCGCCCACATCGGTCCTATGGTATCACCCGAGAGCAGCAGCAGGGAGAACGGCATGATCGCGAGGCCGCCGAACTGCCAGAGCGTGCCGAACCAGAGATAGGGCGCGCGCTTCCAGCCGATCGCCGAGCGGTGATGGTCCGAGCGGTGGCCGATCAGCGTGCGGAACGGCGCCGCCAGCACCGGCAGCGCCGCGAGGGCGGCGACGATCCAGGCGGAGATCCCGAGCTCGACGATCATCACGCGGTTCAGCGTGCCCATCAGCAGCACCGTCGCCATGCCGACGGAGACCTGGAAGAGCGCGAGGCGCATCAGCCGGCCGAGCGGCAGCTCGGGCGAGGCCGCGTCGGCGAAGGGCACGAAGCCCTTGCCCACGGTGGAGAAGAACTGCGCCTTGACGGAGGGCTCGGAGCTCGGG
>DATFKM010000117.1:0-6681 GCA_035268645.1 Paracoccaceae bacterium
CCAGCTCCCGTCCGCGAACACCCGCGTCACCGCGTTCACCCGCTCGACGGGCGCGACCGGCACGCGCTGACAGCGCCCGTTCCCCCACCGCGTCACCGTCCAGAGGACCCGGCGCGAGATCAGCGCCAGCCCCGTCATCGCCTCCACCGCCGCCGTCGCGGCCCGAGCGTAGGTCTCCAAGGCCCCCGGCGCCTCGCCGCCGAAACCCTCCGGCAGCCGCAGATGCGCCGCGAACTCCGCCAGCCCGACCGCCGATCCCGGCGTCTCGATCTCCCGCATCATGCCCGTCACCCCTCGACCACGCGCAGCAGCATCGCGCCCGAGAGCACCCGCCCGAGGCTCGTGCGAACCCGCTGCGAGACGTGATAGAGATGCCCGGCCCGCCCGCCGGCCAGCACCGCGACCGACCGCGCCGCCTCCAGCGCGCCCGCGCGCAGCGTCAGCGCCGCGCCGTCCGGCTCCTGCGGCACGATCAGCCAGCCGAGATCCTCGGCCAGCGTCTCCGAAGGCTCCAACGCCCAGTCGAGCGGGAAGCCCGCGGCCTCCTCCGGCCGCTTCGTCCGATACACGTCCATGTTCACCTCGCCGCGCCGGGCATCCGAAAGGACAACAGGAAGGCGCCCCCGCGACGGCGCCGTCGCACGGAGGGGAAAGCGGCGCGCAGGCACGCCGCGCAGGGGCGCCAAGGACCGGCCCCGCCCTACGCAGGGGACCGGCCCGCCGCGGCCCGGGTCAGGAGGTCCGGGCCGCGGAGCCCGCTCAGCTGACCGAGAAGCGCAGCGCCTTGATCGCCGCGAAGTCGGTCACGTCCCCGCCGACGCGCTTGGTGGCGTAGAACAGGACGTGCGGCTTGGCCGAGAACGGATCGCGCAGCACCCGCAGATCCGGCCGCTCGGCGATGGTGTAGCCCGCGCCGAAGTCGCCGAAGGCGATCGCCGCCGCGCCGTCCGCGATGTCCGGCATGTCCTCGGCGATCACCACCGCGTAGCCCATCAGCCGCGCCGGCTCGCCCTGGGCGAGGCCGTCCGACCACAGGAACCGCCCGTCCGCGTCCTTCATCTTGCGCACCGCGCCGGCGGTCTTCGAGTTCATCACGAAGCTCGCCTTGGCCCGGTAGCGCGCGCCGAGGGCGTAGACGAGATCCACGATGGCGTCCGCCGGATTGGCGGCCGAGAACTCGCCCGCGACGCCGGTGGCGACATAGCCGATCTGCCCCCAGACCTCCGAGCCGGCCGTGACCATCGGATAGGTCAGAAAGCCCGTCGGCTGGTCGGTCCCCGTGCCGGTGATGAAGGCCGCCCCCTCGGCCCGCGCGAACTTGTCGGCGATGCGCTCGGCCAGCCACCCCTCGATGTCGAAGGCGCTGTCGTCCAGCAGCCGCTGCGAGGCCTTCGGCAGCGCCGAAAGCTCGTGCAGCGGGATGGAGACGCGCTCGATCTGCGGCTGCTGCGCGCTCTCGCTCACCGTCCCGGTCTCGGTCGACCAGCCGTGCCCGAATTCGCCGTGATCGACCAGCACGTCGAAGGCGTTGGCCTCCACCCGCACCACCGAGGCGACGGCGCGGAGCGAGCCCGCCCCCGTCAGCACGCCCTGGATGCGCCCGGCCGTCTCCGGGTCCACCAGATAGCCGCCCTCGCCGTGCACCGCCGTCGAGAAGCCCTTGCGCTCCACCGAGAGGCCGCGCAGCCCGTCGTCGTCTCCCGAGCGCAGATACGCCGCCAGCGCCTTGCGATGCGGCGGCTCGAGCTCGGCCGCCCGGCTCAGCGCCGGCCGGCCGGCCCCCGCCGCCTTGCGGTCGACGGCTTCGAGGCGACGCTCCTGCGCCTCGAAGCGCGACTTCATCTCCTCCTGGAAGGCGCCGAATTCCTTGAGGAATCCGTCCACCGCCGATTTCGTCTCGAGGCCCATGCCATTCGTCATCGCTCGCCCTTCCTCTCTTCGGACGTCCGCAATCCGCGTCACGCGCCCCACCGGCGCCGCGCCTGCCCGAGGGCGTCGGCCAGCGCAGCCAGCGCCGCTTCGCCCTCGTCCTCGCCGGCCGCCGACCGCGGCCCGGGCTCGCCCGCCGCCGAGGCGCGCGCCTCCGGCAGCATCGGAAAGGTGACCAGCGACACCTCCCAGAGCTCGATCTCGGTCAGCAGCCGGCCCCCCTCCGGCCGCCGCGCCGCCTTGACGACGCGGTAGCCGATGGAAAGCCCGTCCACGGCCCCGGCGCGCAGCAGCGCCAGCGCCTCCGCCCCCCGCGCCACCTCCGCGAGGAGCCGTCCCTTCACGCGCAGGCCCCGCGCGTCCTCGGACACCAGGTCCCAGACGCCGATCGGCTCGGCCGGATCGTGCTGCCACAGCAGCTTCACCGACCGCCCCGCCGCCTTCAGCGCGGCCAGCGACTTGGCGAAGGCCCCGGGCGAAACCACGTCGCCGCCCTGATCCTCCGCACCGAAGAAGCTGGCGTAGCCCTCGAGCACGCCGTCCTCGGCCACCGTCGCCGCCCGGTCGAAGGCGAGATACTTCGTCTCCAGCCCCGCAAGGGGCCGGACCGCCGGTCCGTCCATGCCGATCTCCCTCAGCCGCCCGCGATCAGGTCGATCCGCCCCGCGAGCACCGCGGCGACGAGCTGGCTCACCAGCGCCGCCGCCACCCCGAACACCATCAGCCAGAGCCGCCGCTCCAGCCGCTCCACCGACTGGTCGAGCTGCGCCAGGCTGCGCTCCAGCGCCGCCCAGCGTTCGTCCAGCACGCGCTCCAGCCCCTCGATGCGCGCATGCGCGCTGTCGAAGGGCTCGTAGAGGTAGCGGGAACCGCCGCTCCGCCGCCCCAGCGGGTTGCCGATCACGCCGGGCGCTCCGCCGGCAGCCCCAGCATCGCCCGCTTCTCGCCCTCCGACAGGAACTCGGCGCCCGCCACCCGCCGCCACAGCGCCTCGCGCTCCGGCGCCAGCGCACTGACCCGGTCGAGATCCGGCGTCAGCGTCACCACCTCGCCCCTGTGCCGCGAGAGCCAGTCGGCGAGGCCCGCCGCGACCTTGGAGACCAGCGGCAGCACCGTCTGGCGCCAGAACGCCCGGTTCGCCTCCTGATAGTTGGCGTAGGTCGCGTCGCCCGGCAGCCCCAGCAGCATCGGCGGCACCCCGAAGGCGATGGCCACGTCCCGCGCCGCCGCCGTCCGCGTCTCGAGGAACTCCATGTCCGACGGGCTGAAGCCCATCGGCCGCCAGTCGAGCCCGCCCTCGAGCAGCATCGGCCGCCCCGCGTTGCGCGCGCCGGCATGGTTCTCGGAGAGCTCCTCCATCAGCCGGTTGTACTGCTGGTCGCTCAGACCCTGCCCCTCGGGACCGCGATAGACGATCGCGCCCGAAGGCCGCGCCGCGTTGTCGAGCAGCGCCTTCGCCCAGGCCCCCGCCGCGTTGTGCACGTCGACCGACGCCGCCGCCGCCTCCAGCGGGCTCATCCCGTGATGATCGTCGAGCGGATGGAAGCTCCGCAGATGCAGCACCCCCGGCGCCTCGCCCGTCGCCGTGAAACGCACCTTGCGTCCGCCGACGGCGTATTCGTAGGCCTCGGGCCAGCCGTCCGGCCCCGGCGCCACGCTCATCCGGTCCGGCCTCAGCGGATAGAGCTCCGCCGGCCCCCCGCCCGCCAGCTCCCCCGCCGCCTCGACATAGGCGTCGCCCGAGAGCAGCAGATGCCCGTAGACCGCCTCCAGGAACTCCGCGCCGAGCTGGCCGGGATTGGGCCGCCCCAGCAGCCGCAGCACCGGATGCACCTCCAGCCGCCGCACCCCGTCGCTCAGCGTCAGCGGGGCCGAGGCCGCCGCCTCCGCGATCATCCGCACGCAGCGAAACCCGATCACGTTCCCCGCGAAACCCTGCCGCGTCAGCGAGGTCCGGTCCCGCGGCGACCAGATCGGCCGCATCGCCCCCTGCACCGCCAGCGCCGCCCCCGCCGCCGAGGCCTTCGCCTCGCGCGGCGCCCCGGCCGCCCGCCGGATCCATCCGAAAGCCATCGGCCGCCTCCTCGTTTTCCGAACTCCGTCCGCGCCGGGACACCTCCGGCGGGCGGCGTCGCCTCCCTCCCCGCGCGGGAAGGATCGACCGCCGCCCGCCGGCCCGCCCCGGCGCCGCGCCGCGCGGCGCGCCCTCGGGCCGTCCGCTACAGCGGACGCACCCGCGGCGCGCCGACGCTCGGCGCCAGCGCCAGCTCCGTCACCGCCCAGACCAGCGCGTCCACCCGGTCGGGGCTCTCGCCGCCCCGCTCGCCGGTGAAGGCGCACATCTGATCCTCGAGCGCGGCGAACAGCCCCGCATGCCGCACCCGGCCCTGCGCATAGAGCGCGGCGACCGGCTCGGCCCTCACGGCCTTGCCCCGCGTCGCCCGCACCGCCTTGTAGGCGACCGCGGGATCCACCTGCCGCACCAGCGTCGCCACCATGTCGCCGCCCTGGTTCACCTCGGCGACGACCCGGTCCGCCTCCCAACCCTGCCAGGCCCCGACCACCCGCTCGGCCCAGGCCCGCGGCGCGAGCCCCTGCACCGTCATGTCGGCCAGCACCCAGACCGTCTCGCCGGCGATCCCGGCGACGACGATGCCGCAGGCGTCGGCCCGCTCGCCCGCCGTCGCCGGCGGATCGACCGCGACCACGATGCGCTCCAGCCCCTCCGGCGCCGCGCCCCGCCCCCGCTCGATCGTCTCGCGGGTCCAGAGCGCGCCGGGCGTCTCCTCCATCAGCTCGCCCATCAGCTCCTGGCGCGCCAGCGCCGTGCCCCCGAAGCGCCGCTCGGCCGCCTCGAGGAACCCCGGCGCGAGGTTCGCCCGGTTCGCCTCCGTGGGCGCGGAGACCGCGACCGTGTCCGCCGCCGCCAGGATCTCCGCCAGCAGCGCGCTCCGCCGCGGCGTCGTCGTCACCACCTGCCGCGGGTTCGCCCCCAGCCGCAGCCCGAACTGCAGCTGATCCCAGGCCGCCCGCGCCTTGCGCCACTTCGCCAGCTCGTCGCACCAGGCCGCGTCGAACTGCGGCCCGCGCAGGCTCTCGGGCTCGGAGGCGGAATAGAGCCGCGCCTCCGCCCCGTTCGGCCATCGCAGCAGCCGCCGCGAGGGCTGGAACGCCGGCCGCCGATCCGGCGGCGAGACGGCGAGGAGCCCCGAAGGCCCCTCCACCATCACCTCGCGCGCCTGATCCAGCGTCTCGCCCACGAGCGCCACCCGCCGGCACTCGCCGCGGCCGAGGGGGCTCGTCCCCTCGACCACGCGCCGCACCCACTCCGACCCGGCGCGGGTCTTGCCCGCGCCGCGCCCGCCGAGGATCGCCCAGGTCCGCCACGCGCCCTCGGGCGGCAGCTGATGCCCGGGCAGCGCCCGCGCCTCGAACAGGAAGGGCAGCGCCCTCACCGTCTCCGGCGACAGCCGCTCGAGGAACGCCTCACGCGCCGCCCTCGACCTCAGCGTGGAGGCGACCCAGCTCAGCCAGGAGCTCCCCCCGGGCGCCGTCGAGATCGAGCTCGAAGGCGGTTGCCTCGATGGCGGTCTCGGTCCGCACGGATCCCTGCTCTCGCCGCCGCTCATCGCCCTTCTCCACCTTGAGGATCGCGTTCATCGCCTTGACGTGCGCCTCCAGCAGCGCCACCAGCTCGCGCGCCTCGGCCGCCGTCTCCGGCGGCGCCCCCACCCGCCGCGCGACCATGGTGCGCAGCATCCTCGCGAGCTCGGTCATCGCCTTGACGCTCGCGTTCACCAGGGTCTCGCGACCCCGCTCCCAATCCTGGCTCGGCATTCCCTACGCGGCCCCCGTTCCCCAAGCCCGCACCCTGCGAGGCGCGCCCGGCGACCTCCGAAACGCCACGGGGCGCCGACCCGTGAAGGTCGGCGCCCCGTGGCGCTGCCGGCGGTCCCGAGACGCGAAAGGGCTCCGACATCGTCGGAGCCCTTGCCTCGCCCACTTTCCCCAGCGTGCCCTTCTTCTACTCAGGAGCGTCCGCGATGTCAATCGCTAAATTCAAGGTTGTGCGCCCCTTTTCGGCACGATGCGCCTCTTGCCGGCGCTCGCGCCTCGGGGGGCGTCGAGCCCCCGCTCGGCGCGCGTCGGCGCGATGCGCCTCCGGGGGCGCCAGGACCCGCCGTCCGTCCCTCCACGGCAGGCGCGTCGGGGTGGGCCCCCGATCAGTTCCGCTCGGCCTCGATCCGCCGCCAGGCGGCGACGTTGCGCTGATGCTCGGCGTAGGTCTCCGCGAAGACGTGCCCGCCGGTGCCGTCGGCCACGAAGAAGACGTGGTCCGTCGCCTCCGGCCGCACCGCCGCCATCAACGAGGCGAGGCCCGGATTGGCGATCGGCGTCGGCGGCAGCCCGTCGATCCGATAGGTGTTCCACGGCGTCCGCCGGTCGAGCTCGGAGCGCCGCAGCCCCCGCCCCAGCGGCCCCTTCCCCTCGGTGATCCCGTAGATCACCGTCGGATCGGTCTGCAGCCGCATCCCCCGTCGCAGGCGGTTGACGAAGACCCCGGCGATGGTCTCCCGCTCCTCCGGCAGCGCCGTCTCCTTCTCGATGATCGAGGCGAGGATCAGCGCCTCCTCGGGCGTCGAGATCGGCAGGTCGGGCGCCCGCGCGGCCCAGGCCTCGGCCAGCCGCTCCGCCTGCTCGGCCTTCATCCGCGCCAGCACCTCCGCGCGGGAGTCGCCCCGCGTCACCGCG
>DATFKM010000118.1:0-4587 GCA_035268645.1 Paracoccaceae bacterium
TTGCCGGCGAGAGCCGCGACGGCATCGGACACGCGGATCGCTCCCGGCGCGGCCGACGCGGCGATCCGCGCCGCCCGGATCACGACAGTTCCGAAGACCTCGTCGTCCGCCGCCACGACGTCCCCGGCATCGATCCCGATCAGCGATCGCGGGGCTGGCGGCTGGCCGCCGCCCGCCTCGGACTCCACGATGCGGCGCGCCGCCGCCACGGCGTCCCGGGCGGATCCGAAGACCGACATCTTGCCGTCGCCCAACGACTTGACCACGTCGCGGCCGCAGGCCTCCATGTCCCGGCGCATCAGCGCGAAGTGCGAGCGTATCCGGGCCGTCCATGCGGCATCGCCCTCGGCCGCCGCGAGCCGCGTCGATCCGACGACGTCGGTGAACATCACCGCGGTCAGACCGCTGGGCCCGCTCGAAGCGTCGTCTCGCTCGGCGGCCTCGGCCGGACGGTGCGGCGCGTGACGCTCGCCGCCGCAGACCTCCGCGTTCGTGCTTGGGGGCCGAGGCATGCCGCCGGACGACCCGCCCAACGCCGTCCTCGACGCTTTTCCGCACCGATCCCGTCGACCGGACGCCCTTCGCCGCGCCACCTCGACCTCCGGCTCCATCGAGCGCACGACGGCGAACGCCGACGTCTCGCGGACGAGGCCGCCGTGCCGCGCCATCTCCGCCCCCGTCGGAAGGCCATTCCCTCGCCGGACATCGTCGCCCCGGGTTCAGGTCCGGGCCTGTCGACCGGGATCCTTGCGGAAGACCGTCGACGGCCGCTCCGACGACGCCTTCGACGAGAGAGCGGCCTCGGTTCCCGCTCCGCCCGGCTGGGCACGAGCGGCTTCGCGCTTCGCCGACCGAAGCCCGGGTCGCATGAGCGGGCGGAGCTGAACCGGACCTGCGGCGCCGTCCGGACGGGCTTCGCCTGCCGGGGTCGGCGGCTGTGTTCGGGTATCGTTCCCGGGCCGCGCAGGGTCGTGCTCGACATGCCGCGGCGCCGCCGAGGAGGGCTGCGCGAACGCGCGGGCCGGTGCGTTCGAGGAAGTCGGGCGTCGCGGCCGCATCGGCGACGACGGGGCCCGCCCTCGGGGGATCTCCCGCCGCTCGGGCGGACGGCGTGTCGCGGCCACGGGCCCTTCGCCCTCGGCTCGGGCGCCTGCCGCGGAACGCACGCAGCCGTGTGGTGCGTCGCTTCGACGCGTGGTAGACAGCCACGCATGTCGACGTCCATCGCACCGACTCGTCCGCCGGAGACGAGCCCGCTCCAAGCCCGCTTCGCCTCCCTCAGGGCGCGGATCGAGGGCCTCGTCGTCGGTCAGGAGCGCGCCGGCGGGCGGCTTCTGCTCGCGCTGCTCGCGGACGGGCATGTCCTGCTCGAGGGGGCCCCCGGCCTCGCCAAGACGCGCATGGCGCGTCTGCTCGCCGACTCCCTCGAGGGCGAATTCAACCGGATCCAGTTCACGCCGGACCTGTTGCCGAGCGACCTGATCGGCGCGCCGGTCTACGACCCGCGCGAGCACCGCTTCGAGTTCCGCCGCGGCCCGGTCTTCGCCAACGTCGTCCTCGCCGACGAGATCAACCGCGCGCCCGCCAAGGTGCAGTCGGCGCTGCTCGAGGCGATGGAGGAGCGCCAGGTCACCAGCGGCGAGACCAGCCACAGGCTGGAGCCGCCCTTCATCGTGATCGCGACGCAGAACCCGATCGAGCACGACGGAACATGGGACCTGCCGCAGGCGCAGCTCGACCGGTTCCTGCTCAACGTGCTCGTCGACTATCCCAGGGCGGCGGACGAGCGGCGCATCCTCGACCTGGTGATGGAGGAGACGCGCCGGGCGCTGTCGAGCGAGGCGCCGGAAGCGGCGTCGCCGCCCCTCTCCAAGGCCGAGCTCGCCGAGGCGCGGCGGCAGGTGGCCGGAACCCACGTCTCGGATCTCGTGCGGGATTACGTGGTCCGGCTGGTGGCGGCGACGCGCGACGATCCCGCGGCGGTTCCGGGGGTGGGCGAGCATCTGGCGCATGCCGTCTCGCCGCGGGGCGCGCTGGCGCTGGTGCGCACGGGCCAGGCGCGCGCCTGGCTCGAGGGGCGCGACCACGTGCTGCCGGAGGACGTGGCGGACGTGGCGCACGACGTGCTGCGCCACCGCATCGGGCTCTCGCACCGCGCCGAGGCCGACGGGGTGAGGGCCGACGCGGTGGTGGCCCGGCTTCTCGATGCGGTCGATGCCGTCTGAGAGCGCTGCGACCTCGGCGGCCGAGCGGGCCGCGATCGAGCTCGGGCTCGACGAGCTGCTCGCCATGCGCCCGTTGCGCGTGAGCGGGCCCTTCGCGCGCGGCCGCCGCGGGCCGGGCGGGGAGCGCGCGGGCCGCGGCCACGCCGTCAGCCTCCACTTCGAGGGGATCGCGCCTTACGCGCCCGGCGACGACGTGCGCTGGATCGACTGGCGCGCCACCGCGCGCACCGGCGAGACGCAGATCCGCCGCTTCGCCGCCGAGAGCCACCGCGCCCGGGTGATCCTGCTGGACCTGCACCCGGCGCTGCATTTCGGGATGCGCGGGCGCTACCTCGCGAAGACCGCCGCGCTCGTCGCGGCGCGTCTCGCCTGGGAGGCGGACGCGCTGCACGAGCCGGTGGGCCTGATCGCGACGGGGGTGGAGCCCTCGCCGGTGCGCCGCGGACGGCGCGCCGCGCTGGCCGTGCTGGGCCGCATCCGCGACGCCTACCGCGCCTCCCGGACGACGGCGCCGTCGCCGCTGGCGGAGCGGCTGGCGGAGGCGGCGCGGCGGCTCGGTCCGAAGGACGAGCTGCACCTCGTCGGCGACCTCGAGGACGAGGCGGCCGCGACGTCGGAGGCGGCGCGGGCCCTGACGGCGCGGCTCGCGGCGACGGTCTGGCTGGTGGAGGACCCGGCGATGACCGCGCCGGCCGCGCCGGGGCGGTTTCCGCTGCGTCTGGCCGACGGCGCGCGCCGGCTCGTCACGATCGGCCGTCGGGCGGCGGCCGAGGCGCCGAAGACGGCCGAGCGCCTGCGCGCAGAGCGACGCCGGCGCCTGCGGGACGCGGGCTGGACGGTGCGCGCGGCGCTCGATCTCGCGCCCACGGCCGCGATGCCGCGACCGTGAGCCCCGAGGAGATCCTGGCCGAACTTCGGGACGTGCACCTCCCGCCCGCGCCCGAAGGGGCGGCGGTGTCCGCGGGCTTCGCCTGGTGGCCGCCGGTCGCCTTCGCTCTGCTTGCGCTGCTGACGGTCGCGGTCCGGCTGTGGCGGCGAGGCGCATGGCGGCGCTCCGCTCGGGCGCGGCTGGCGTCGGTCGAAGGGGATCCCGACCGTCTCCGCCGTCTCGCCGCGATGACGCGGCTGTTCGCCGATATGGCGCGGATCGGGCATGCCGGGCGGGCGCCGGACTGCGTGCATCGACCGCCCGAGCGGATCGGTCCGGCGGAGGAGGCGCGGCTGCGCGCGCATCTCGGCGCGGCCGTCCGCCGGCGACACGCGCCGTGATCGGCGGCGGCGAAGGGATCCTCGGCCTCGGCGTGGAGCTGCTGCGCCCGTGGGCGCTGGGGCTGGCGCCGGCGCCGCTGCTGGCGGCCTGGCTGGCGCCGGCGCTCGCGCCCGCCGCCGCACCGCGGCCGCCGGCGGGGGTGGCGCGCTGGCTCGGCGCGCTGGGAGAGGCGGGGGGCCGGAAGCCCGCGGCGCCCTCGGGGCTGGCGCTGCGCGTCCTCGGCTGGGTGGCGCTGGTGATCGCGCTCGCGGGGCCGGTCACGCGGGGCGAGGCGCTGACCACGCCGAGCGGACGCGACCTGATCCTCGCGGTCGATCTCTCGGCCAGCATGTCGGAGGAGGACATGCGCCTCGCCGGGCGCCGGGCGACGCGCTTCGCCGTGCTGCGCGACGTGGTCGAGCCGTTCCTCGCGGGGCGGACGGGCGATCGGGTCGCGGTGATCGGCTTCGCGACGGAGGCCTATCTGGTGGCGCCGCCGACCCATGACGTCGGGGCCGCGGCGGCGACGCTGGAGGAGCTCTCCATCGGATTGCCGGGCCGCCGCACCGATCTCGGCCAGGCGATCGGCCTCGCGGTGCGGATGCTGGAGGACGCGCCCGAGGGCGAACGGCTGATGCTGATGCTGACCGACGGCGAGGCGAATCTGGGCGAGCTCGGCGCGGAGGACGCAGCCGCGCTCGCCGCGGGGATCGGGCTCGAGCTGCGGATGATCGGCTTCGGCGCGGAGATCGCGCCGGAGAACGCCGCCTACATGGCCGCGGTCGCCGCGATCACCGGCGGCGGCTACCATGAGGCGCGCGACCGCGAGGGCCTGGCGGCGGTGGCCGGGGCGATCGGCGCGATGGCGCCGCTGCCCGGACCCGAGACGCGGGAGCGCCGGGTCTTCGACCTGTCGGCCCCGTTCCTCGCCGCGGCGCTCTGCGCGGCGGCGGCGATCCTGTGGCGCGAACGAGGGGGCGGAGCGTGATCTTCGCCTCGCCGTTCTGGCTGCTGGCGCTGCCGGCGCTGGCGGGGGCGGCCTGGCTGCTGCGCCGCGGCGGCGGTCTGGCGACGACGCTGCCGGGGCAGTGGGACCGGCTGATCGATCCGGCG
>DATFKM010000119.1:0-3274 GCA_035268645.1 Paracoccaceae bacterium
CCGCCGAGGGCCTCATCGCGCGGAAGGCCGCGGCGTCGAACAGGCCCCGCGTCTCCTCGGTCAGCGGGCAGGCGACGACGACGACGTCCGCCTCCGCCAGCAGCGCGTCGAAGCCGACCGGCCGCGCGCCGAGCGCGGCCAGCGCCTCCGGCTCGGCGTAGGGATCGTGCGCCAGCACCTCGCGGAAGAAGGGCCGGGCGAGGGGGATCAGCTCCCGCCCGATGCCGCCCGCGCCGACGAGGCCGAGCCGGCGCGTGGTCAGCCCGACGCCCATGTGCTCCACCCGCTCGGCCCAGCGGCCCTCGCGCACCAGCCGCGCCTTGGTCGCGAGCCGCCCGGTCAGCGCGAAGATCAGCGTCAGCGCGGCGACCGCCACCGGCCGGCGGATCGCGAGGGGCGTGTTCGTCACCACGATCCCCTTCGCCGCGCAGGCCGCGACGTCCACCGTGTCGAAGCCGACGCCGTTGCGCGCGACCACCTTCAGCCGGCAGTCGTCCCGCGCCACCGAGGCCGCGGTCAGCCGCGGCCCGTTGAGGTGCAGCCCGTCGTAGCGCGCGGCGATCTCGGGCGTGATCTCGGCCACGTCCTCCGGGATCCACTCCCACTCGATCTCCGGGTTGCGGGCCAGCTCCTCGAAGGCGGCGGGGGCGAAGCAGGGCTCGCCCGAGGCCGTCAGCAGGTCCCGCGTCGATCCGACCTTGAAGCTCATTCCGCCGAGACCTCCCGCAGCAGCGCGCCGGCGGCGTTCAGGAACAGCCCCTGATCGGTGCCGACCGCGATCATGTTGAAGCCGAGGTCGCGGTGCGCCGCCGCCCATGCCGCATCCGCCGCCATCACGCCGAGGCCGAGGCCGTTGCGCTTCGCGGCCGCGACGATCGCGTCCACCGCCTCGCGATAGACCGGCGCCTCGAAATCCCCCGGCACGCCGAGGAAGGCCGAGAGGTCGAAATGCCCGAGCCAGAGCGCGTCCACCCCCGGCGTCGCGGCGATGGCGTCCAGCGCCTCCAGCCCCCGCTCCGATTCGATCTGAAGGATCAGCAGGTTGCCGGCGTCCGCCGCGCGCATCTTGCCCGCCGGCGCACCCGGCGCGTAGCCGTCATGGGCGAAGCCGAAGGCGGCGCCGCGGCGCCCCTCGGGCGGATAGCGCAGCGCCTCGACGGCCTCGGCCGCGGCCTCGGCGCTCTCGACCATCGGGACCATGATCCCCCTCATGCCGACGTCGAGCGCGCGGGAGATCCAGACCCGCTCGCCCCGCGGCACGCGAGCCATCGGGACCGCGGGCAGGCCGACGGAGGCGGCGGCGAGCGTCTTGAGCGTCTCGAGCCCCGCCGCCCCATGCTCCATGTCGTAGATCGCGAACTCCGCCCCGGCGAGGCTCAGCAGCCTCGGCATGCCGGGGGTGAAGAACTCGAACACCATCGCGCCGGCGACCGGCCGGCCGGCGCGCACCCGCTCGCGCAGCGTCATTCTCGCCTCCCACCGCTTCCACCCCATCAATCCCGACCGCCGCGCCGCCGTCCAGCACGAAGGCGCGCCGCGGGCGGTCGGCAGGCGCTGCCGGATCGGGACGAGCCGATCGCCGGACGGGCCGGGGCCGGGGGTCGGATCGACGCCTGCGGGATCCCCGCGCGAGGGTCAGGCCGCCGCGGACGACGCGACGGCGGCGCCCCGCATCGGCGCTTGGGCAGCATTGTTCATTTACATGAACTCAAGACATGGGATAGGGTCGCGTCACTCCTCCGGGGCGGCGGTGGACGCTACGCAACACGCGAAACCCTTGCCACCGTTTCGCCCGCCGCCCCGGAGTGACGCCACTGACAAAGCTGACTTTATCATTAACGCTACGTTAATAAACTCCTCATATTCTGCGAGGGGCCTGATTTTAAGTCATTGATTTTCATCAATGTGCCCATGGCGACATCGCGGCTCCTGCGCGGGCGAGGGCGGCCGGTCCGCGCGAATCTCGCCGCCCGGCGATCGCCGTGGGGCGCGATCGCCGGGCGGCGGCGTCACTCGCCCAGCCAGCGCGCCAGCGCCGGCGGCGGGTCCGCGAAGGCCGCTTCCGGCGGGCGGGCGGAGGTGACCTCGCCCTCGCCCACCACGGCGACGAGGTCGGCGGCCCGCGCCTCGGCCGGGTCGTGGGTGACGAGGACCGTCGCCGCGCCCGTCTCCGCCGCGACGCGGCGGAGGAGGCCCAGCATCTCGGCGCGCATGCCGGGGCCGAGGGCGGCGAACGGCTCGTCGAGCAGGAGCGCCGGGCGGCGGCGGAGGAGCGCCCGGGCCAGCGCCGCGCGCGAGCGCTGGCCGCCCGAGAGCGCGTCGGGCCGCCGCGCCTCGAAGCCCGCGAGCCCGACCTCGGCGAGCGCGGCGACGGCCCGGGCCCGCGCCTCGCGCCCCGGCCGCGCCACCGGCGCCACGCCGAGCGCCACGTTGCCCGCGAGGTCGAGATGCGGGAACAGGTTGTGGTCCTGAAAGAGCATCGTCACCGGCCGCTCCGCCGGGGGCAGGGCCGAGACCTCGCGCCCGTCGATCCGCACCTCGGCCTCGGCCTGCACGAAGCCGGCGATCACGCCGAGCACGGTGCTCTTGCCCCCGCCCGACGGGCCGATCAGCGCGCAGATCGCGCCCGGCGGAACCTCGAACCCGCCCGAGAGCGGGAAGCCGCGCTCGAGCAGGCGCGCGAGGCGCAGCGAGAGCCCGCTCACGGCGCGAGGGCGGCGCGCACCGACCGCTCCACGACCCGGAACAGAACCAGCGAGAGCGCCAGCAGCAGGAGCGCCGCCGCGGCGGCCTGATCCATGCGGTAGGCCCCCATCAGCCGGCCGATCATCAGGGGCAGCGTCGGCGCGTCGGCCGGCGCGAAGAGGGCGATGGCGCCGAGATCCCCCGCCGCGAGCGCCGCCGACAGCCCCGCGGCGAAGCCGGCCGGCCGCGCCAGCGGCGCCGCGAGCACGTGGCGCGCCCAGGCGAGGCCGCGGAGGCCGAGCTGGTCGGCGAGATCGCCGTGCGCCGCCACCGCCTCGCGCAGCGCCGGCAGCGTCAGGCGCAGCGCGAAGGGCAGCGCCATCACCGCGTTGATCGCCCCGACCGCGGGCAGCGCCAGCGCGAAGGGGTCGAGCCCCGCCGCGTCCAGCGTCACCCAGAGGCCGAGGCCCATCACCAGCGGCGAGGCGGCGAGGGCGAGCAGCGCCGCCCCCTCGGTCAGCGACGCGGCGGCGCGGCGGCCGGTCCGCTCGAGCGCGATCACCAGCGCGGCGAGGCCGGCGGCGAGCGG
>DATFKM010000120.1:0-3033 GCA_035268645.1 Paracoccaceae bacterium
CCGCGAGGCCAGCCTCCGCAGCTCCTCCGCCGTCAGATCGTCCCGGATCTTGAGCGCCCGACCCCTCTCTCCTCCATCTCGCCGCTTCGGGAGATGGAAGCACGGATCAGGCCACAGGGGAATCCTTCAGCAGAGTCAGAGCTTTCGCGTGCCGGTATCACATGGCAAGGGGTCCGAGGGCGCCGCTCCGGAGGGACCGCGCGGCCGACCATCCACGCCCGCTCGATCCGAGGGCGCGCTTGATCCGGATCGCCGAATCCCTTCGATGGCACTCGGGCGCGCATCGGCGCAGCGCAGGCAAGACGATCCGCAAGGAGGACACCCCGTGGATCCGCAGGAATTCGAACGCTGGTCGCGCCACGCGGCGGAGTGGGGCGCGCGCTACAGACGCTCGCTCGGCGACCGCCCCGTCCGCGCGCGGACCCGGCCCGGCGAGATATACGCGGCGATCCCCTCCTGCCCGCCGGAGGCCGGCGAGGCCATGGAGACGATCTTCGCGGATTTCGAGCGGATCGTCGAACCGGGCATGACCCATTGGCAGCATCCGCGCTTCTTCGCCTACTTCCCCGCCAACGCCGCACCGGTCTCGGTGGTCGCCGAGCAGCTCGTCGCGGCCATGGCCGCGCAATGCATGCTCTGGCAGACCTCGCCCGCGGCGACCGAGCTCGAGACGCGGATGATGGAGTGGCTGCGCGACGCGCTCGGCCTGCCGGCGGCGTTCTCCGGCGTGATCCAGGACAGCGCCTCCTCCGCCACGCTCGCCGCCATGCTGGTGATGCGGGAGCGCGCGCTGGGATGGGAGGGCAACCGCCGCGGGCTCGCCGGCGGGCCGACGGTGCGGATCTACTGCTCGGACCAGGTGCACAGCTCCATCGATCGCGCCGCCTGGATCTCGGGCGTCGGCCAGGACAACCTCGTCAAGGTCCCCGCCGATCCCGCGACCGGCGCGCTCCGGCCCGAGGCGCTGGCCGCGGCGATCCGCGCCGATCGCGACGCCGGCCTCCGTCCAGCCGGGGTCGTCGCCTGCGTCGGCGGCACCAGCGTCGGCGCCAGCGACGACGTCCGTGCCGTGATCGCGGTCGCGCGGGAGCACGACCTCTACGTCCATGTCGACGCCGCCTGGGCCGGCGCCGCCATGATCTGCCCGGAATTCCGCCCCCTCTGGGACGGGGCGGAGGGCGCCGATTCCATCGTCTTCAACCCGCACAAATGGCTCGGCGCCTCCTTCGACTGCTCCGCCCATCTGGTGCGCGACCCGGAGGCGCTGGTCCGCACCCTCGCGATCCAGCCGGAATACCTCAAGACGCACGGCCGCGACGGCGTGACGAACTACTCGGAATGGTCGATCCCGCTCGGCCGGCGCTTCCGGGCGCTGAAGCTATGGTTCCTGCTGCGCTTCCACGGTCTCGAGGGGCTGCGAGCGCTGATCCGCGACCACGTCCGCTGGTCGCGCGACCTCTGCGAACGCCTGCGCGCCACGGAGGGGGTGGAGATCGTGACCGAGCCGGTCCTTTCCCTCTTCACCTTCCGCCGCACCGGCTCCGACGACGTGGAGACCCTCCGCCACCTGAGCCGGATCAACGACGACGGCCGGATCTACCTGACCCAGACGCGGGCGGGGGAGCGGACGGCGATCCGCTTCCAGGCCGGCTCTTTCGCCATGACCCGGGAAGACGTCGATGTGGCCTACGCCGCGATCCTCGACGGTCTCGGCCTCTGCGCGACCCGAGGCCCCGAGCGGCCTTGACGTCGACCCGAGCGCCTGACCCGGAAGTCCACGAGGCAAGGCGGCAGCTTGCGAGGCGTCGGGTTGGGCGGCCGACGTCGCCGACGAACACCGATGCTTTCGCGGATCCGACGGACCGCGGCCGGTCCTTGGCCTGCCGGCGGCATCGTCCCGGCCGGGCGAAGATCCGCTCGACGATCCATCGGCGCGGGACGACCTCGAAGCCCTCGGCGGCGTCGGAGCGCTTGACGACCGCGATCGACCGCTCGCCGGCGGCGCGCAGCTTCGGACCGGCTTGGCCGCCGTCGGCGCAGCCGGGGCGCAGCCGAGGCGCAGTCGGGGCCGACGGGCGCGGATGGCGCGCGACACCCCGCGCGCGCCGTCGCGGTCCCGCACCCCGGCGCGGCGGACGACCAGGCCGAGCCTGTCGGTGAGCGCACGGCGCTTTCGGCCCTCGATCCGCCCGCCGGCGTCGAAGCCGCAGACCGCTCCGCTCGCCTTGGTCCGCACCGACCGGCCGTCGATCACCCGGCGATGGCGCCCCGGCCTCGCGGCGCTTCAGGTCGCGCGTCGCCATGACCGGCGTGTCGCCGATCCCCCTGCCACAGGCTGCGGCCCCGCCGGTCGCGGAAGCGGCGCTGCACCGTCGAGGGCGAGCGCCGATCGCTCGGCGGCATGCGCCAGCCGCACCCCCTCGAGGCCATGATGGGGTCGTGGCCCGCGGAACCGGTCCGATCGCCATGCGGGATTTCGGGCATGATCCGCGAGAAGGCGGAGGGCCCGCATGCCGAGGAAACGATTCGCGGACGAGCGGATCGCGTTCGCGCTCGGGCGGGACGCCGGCCGGCGCCGATGCCGTGAGGGCCATGGACTTCATGTCGGATCGGCTCTTCGACGCGCGCCCGTTCCGGATCCTGACCCTCGTGAACCGCGTCGCGCGACAGGCGCTCTCGACCGCCCGAGGACGACCCGGCGCACCTGCCAGGTCGGCGACTGGCCCGCCCTCCTGAAAGTCGCGTCCTCCCCGAGCCCGGCTCTCGAGCTTTCGGGGGACGCCGGAAAGCCGCGGACGACGCGCAGCCCCGACGAGATCGTCGCGAAACCGATGCGGCTCGACGCGCTCTCGTCGCGGAGGCGATCCGGACGATCGCGCCGATGCCGTTCACCGACTGCCGCCGGCGCGGGCCGGCCGGCGGAGCTGAAAGGCGGATCAGGTCAAGCGGCCGACGCCACGCGAGAAGCAGAACCAGCGGCTTCGCAAGTCGGCGTCCGATCCGACGCCGGCGAAGCAGATCCTGCGCGAGGCC
>DATFKM010000121.1:0-5354 GCA_035268645.1 Paracoccaceae bacterium
CCTCGCCGCGCACGTAGATCGTCGCCAGGATGCCGCGGTTCATCGGGGCCAGATGGGGCGTGAACGAAACCCGAACTTCGCGTCCCGCGGCAAGGCTGAGCTCCTGATCGAACTCCGCCAGATGCCGGTGCGAGGCGATGCCGTAGGCGTCCATCCCCTCCGTCACCTCGGCGAACAGCTTGCGCTCCGCGACCGACCGCCCGGCCCCGGTGATGCCGGTCTTGGCGTCGATCACGATCTCCTCCGGATCGATCGCGCCCGCCTCGAGGAGAGGGATCAGCGGCAGCAGTCCGGTCACGACGTAGCAGCCCGTGCCGGCCACGATCCGCGCGCCGCGGATCGCGTCGCGGTAGACCTCCGGCAGCCCGTAGACCGCCGTCTCCTGCAACTCGGGCGCGAGATGCGGGCCGCCGTACCAGCGTTCGTAGTCGGCGGGATCGCGCAACCGGAAATCGGCCGAGACGTCGGCGTATTTCACGTGCTCGGGCAGCGACTTGACGACCTCCTGCCCAGTCGCGTGCGGCAGCGCGCCGAAGGCGAGGTCGATGCCGTCCCAGTCGATCTCGTCGATCCGCGTGAGCCGCGGCAGGGCGTAGGGCGCGAGGTGCGGATAGACCTCCCCCATCGCCTTGCCCGCGCTGCGCTCCGCCGCCAAGGCGGCGATCTCCAGCGTGGGGTGGCCCAAGAGAATGCGCACGAGTTCGACGCCGGTGTAGCCGCTCGCTCCCAGGATCGCGATCCGCGTCATGCCGTCTCCTTACGTCGCGCCCCGACGCTCCCTAGCGCCGGCCGGTCGGCGGCGCAACGCGGTCGCGCCGGCCTCAACCGTCGTCGAATTCGTAGCCGTAGCCGAGATCGGCCAGCGGTCGCGGCGACAGGCGATAGGTCTCGAGCCGCAGATAGTCCATCAGCGCCCTCGAGTCGCCCCGGCGCGCCTCGATCTCGTCCCGCGCAAGCGGAGCGCCGATCACGGCGCGCACGGTGCCGCCCACGCGCCGGCGGAACTCGTTGATCAGCAGGCCCATGCGCAGCGCGTAATGCAGGTGGCTCGCCAGCTGGAAGGTCCGGCTGTTCGTCCCCTCGAAGAACACCGGCACCACCGCGGCGCCCGACCGCGCGATCAGCTTCGCGGTGAAGGTGCGCCAGGCGGGGTCCAAAGCGGGGCCGAAGGGATCGCGGGCGGTGGAGACGGTGCCGCCCGGAAACACGCCGACGGCGCCGCCGGCGCCGAGGAAACGGTGCGCCTCGCGCCGGGTGGCGACGTTGATCCGCTGCGCCTCGCGGTCGGCGTCGAACGAGATCGGCAGGATGACGGCGTCGATCTCCCCGGCCTTGCGGAACACCTGATGCGCCATGATCCGGAAGCCGTCGCGCCCCCGCACGGCCGACAGGATGCGCCCGAGCATCAGACCGTCGAGGATGCCGAAGGGATGGTTGGCGATCACCACCAGCGGCCCCTCCGCCGGCAGGTTCGCCAGGCCCGGCCCCGGCAGGTCCAGCGCGAGGCGGTAACGGCGGGTCATCACCTCCCAGAAGTCGGCGCCGGCGGCCACCTCCTTCTCGTAGTCGCGCGCCGCGCGGATCAGGCCCGGCCGGCCGGTCACGTTTTCGAGGCCCCGCACGAAGACCTGCGCGGCGCGGCCCCTTACGCTGTAGGCGTAGCTGATCTCTCTCGCGGCCGCGCCGTCCATGCGCGCTTCGCCTCTTTCCGGGGATCGACGATGGCGTTGATTAGGGCGCGCCGAAGAGCCTTGGCAAGGGTCGGCGACGACCCGGGCGGCGGGCGCGAAGGCGACGGTCGACCCGGCCCCTGCGGGGAACGGGCTTCCACTGTCGGCGGACGACCCGCGACCTCGGTCCGTGGCGTCGGCAGACCGCCGACGAAACGGGGGCGCGGCCTGACCGCGCCCCCCGCATACCGTTCGCCCGAAGGATCAGCGCTTGGAGAACTGGAAGCTCCGACGCGCCTTCGCCTTGCCGTACTTCTTGCGCTCCACGACGCGAGGGTCGCGCGTCAGGAAGCCGGCCGCCTTCAGCGCCGGCCGCAGCGCCGGATCGTAGAGGCTCAGCGCCTTGGAGATGCCGTGCTTGATCGCGCCGGCCTGGCCGGAGAGCCCGCCGCCGGCCACGGTGCACATCACGTCGAACTGACCGTCGACGTCGGCCACGCGGAACGGCTGTCCGACGACCATCTGGAGCACCGGGCGCGCGAAATAGGCCGGCATCTCCTTCTTGTTCACGATGATGCGTCCGGCGCCGGGCTTCACCCAGACGCGGGCCACGGCGTCCTTGCGCTTGCCGGTCGCGTAGGAGCGGCCCAGCGAGTCGCGCACGGGTTCGCGGATCGGCCCGGCGGACTCGGCGGCCACGGTCGCGCCCTCCTCGGTCACCGCGAGGTCCTTCAGCGCGTCGAGCGAGCGGTTCTCGTCGGCCATCGTCATTCGCTCCGGCTGTTCTTCGGGTTCATGGACTTCACGTCGACCGCCTCGGGCTGCTGCGCCTCGTGCGGATGCGCCGGACCGGCGTAGACGCGGAGATTCGAGAGCTGGCGGCGCGTCAGCGGTCCGCCCGGCATCATGCGCTGCACGGCCTTCTGCACGACGCGCTCCGGAAAGCGGCCCTCGAGCAGCTGGCTCGCGGTGCGGCTCTTGATGCCGCCCGGGTGGCCGGTGTGCCAGTAGTAGGTCTTGTCGCGGCGCTTGTTGCCGGTCAGCTGCACCTTCTCGGCGTTCACGACGACGACGTTGTCGCCCATGTCCATGTGCGGCGTGAAGGAGGGCTTGTGCTTGCCGCGCAGGCGCATCGCGATCAGCGAGGCGAGCCGGCCGAGCACCACGCCCTCCGCGTCGATCACGACCCAGCGCTTGTCGATGTCGGCGGGTCTCGCGGAATAGGTCTTCATGGCCTCGCGTCTTCCTTCGGGGGCGCGGAGGCGCCCGGCGTCGGGAAAGGCCCGCAGCCCGCGCAGGGCGGGATCGGGCGAACTGCGCGCCTTCTACCGCGCGCCGCCGGCGTGTCAACCTCGAACCGGGCGGAAAAGCGCCCGCGGCGGAACGGCTTGACGATGCGGTATCAAGACACCCCATATCCCTCGCGCACTCGCCGAGGTTCCGCCGCGGGTCGCCGGCGAGGGGGGTGGCGCCCCCTGCACCGAGCGTTACAAATCGGTTCGTGAGTTCAATCTTCGTCAGGGGGCGCGGAAGGATGACGGCGGACAAGCCGCGCTTCGTGAAACGCGGGGGCGGCTTCGCCAACGGCGCCGTCATGGCGACGTCCGCGCTCCGAAGACGGCTGACCCTCGCCGTCGCGGACACGAGGGCGATTCTCGGACGCGGCCGGCTCTGGGCGACCTGCGTTCTGCTCATCGCACTGTTCACCCTGCTCGGACCGTTCGACACGATGCAGCGCCTCTCGCCGGGAGAGCGCGCGGCCTACTGGGGCGTCGTCATGACGGGCGGCTGGCTGGCGGCCGCAGCGCACGTCTCGCTCGCGATCCGACTGCTGCCGAACGCCTTGCCCGAGACGCTGCGCGCCACCCTCGGCGGCGCCGCCACCGCGCCCTGCATGGCGCAAGGGGTCGGCTGGTGGAACGAGGTCGTGTTCGGCTCCGCCTTTCTGTCGCTCACCGACACGCCGATGCGCCTCGCGCTGTTCGCGGCCGTGGCCGCGGCCGTGACCCTGCTGAGCCGTCTGGTCGATCCGGCGAAGGCCGACCCCCCGCGGCTGGAGACGGAAACCGCGGGGGCGAGCCCGGAGCGGTCGCGGGAGACGCCGGCGAAAGCCGCGCGCGCGACGGACGCGCCGCCCGAGGCCGCGATTCTTCGCCGTCTGCCCGCGGCCAAGCGCGGCGGGCTGCTGCGACTTTCGATGCAGGACCATTACGTCGAGATCGTCACCGAGACCGGCTCCGACCTGGCGCTGCTGCGTCTCTCGGACGCCATGGACGAGGCGGCCCCGACGCGAGGCCTGCAGGTGCACCGATCCCACTGGGTGGCCGAGGGGGCCGTGGCCGAGGCGCGACGGGAAGGCGGCCGGGTGCGCCTGACGCTCCTCGACGGCTCGAGCGTCCCGGTCAGCCGCGGTCGCATGGCGGCGCTGCGCGAGGCGGGATGGATCTGAGCGCCGCTCAGCGCCGGGGCGGGATCGCGTAGGTCACGGCCGCATGCGCCACGGGCCCCTCGACCCCTTCCGAGGCGATGACGCAGTCCCCGACCGCCAGCGTGCGGCCGAGCTTCAGGATCCGTGCCTCGCACACGAGATCCCGCGGCTCCGGCTTGCGCATGAAGTTGATCGAGAGGCTGGTGGTCACGGTCAGCGCCTCGCGCCCGATCATGGCGAGAACCGCGACGTAGAAGGCGCAGTCGGCCAGCGTGAAGATGGCGGGGCCGGAGACCGTGCCGCCCGGCCGCAGATCGGCCTCGGTGACCAGCAGGCGCACCCGCGCGTGCATCGGTCCGACCGCCTCGATCCGGAAGCGGCCGGTCACCTGCGGGAACACCTCGTCGAGAAAACCCGCCAGTTCCTCGGCGCTCAGGACCGTCCGCCGATCTTCCGTTCCGTCCATGCCGCGCTTCCCCGCACCTGTCGCCCTGTCCAGGCCATCAGGCGCGAAAATCCGGCCGAGGCAACCCCGCGGCCGGCCCTGCCGCCGTTCGGGTCGAGGGCGGCTCTGCCGCGATCCGGGCCGAAGGCGTCCGGCGCCCCTTGGGTCCGGCATGGCGCGGCGTTAGGTTGCGGGGAGAACGCGCGAAGGAGGACGACGCCATGAACGCCCCCGCCAAGACCGGGACCGAGCCCCTCGTGCGGCGCGAGGACCAGGGTCACGTCGCACGCCTCACCCTCGACGATCCCAAGCGCCTCAACCCCTTGTCGGAGGAGATGATGGCGCGGCTTCAGGCGGAGATCGACCGCCTCGCCCTCGACCGCTCGATCAAGGTCGTGATCCTGCGGGCGGAAGGAAAGGCGTTCTGCGCGGGGCACGACCTGAAGCAGATGCAGGCGCGGCGGGCGGACTCGGAGGACGGCGGACGGGCCTATTATCAGGCCCTGTTCGGGCAATGTTCCCGCCTTATGACCTCGATCACGCGACTGCCGCAGCCGGTGATCGCGGAGGTCCAGGGCCTCGCGACGGCCGCGGGCTGCCAGCTGGTCGCGACCTGCGACATGGCGGTCGCGGCCGAGGAGGCGCGCTTCGGCGTGAACGGCATCGACATCGGCCTGTTCTGCTCGACCCCGATGGTCGCGCTCAGCCGCAACGTGCCGGCCAAGCACGCGTTCGAGATGCTGACCACGGGCGGCTTCGTCGACGCGGCGCGGGCGCGGGAGATGGGGCTGGTCAACAGGGTGGTCCCCGC
>DATFKM010000122.1:0-4623 GCA_035268645.1 Paracoccaceae bacterium
AGCGCCGCCCGGTCGACGCCGAGCCGGAGGCCCCGCACCGGCGCGCCGCAGGTGCCGACATAGTCCGACACCGGAACCGCCACCGCCGTCGGATCGCGCGCATCGGGCCCGGCCATCGCCGCGAACATCGCCGCGCAGTCCTCGGCCGTGCGGCACATCGGCCCCACATGGTCGAGCGAATCGGCCAGCCGGAACACCCCCGCCCGGCTGATCCGCCCCCAGGTCGGCTTCAGCCCCGTCACCCCGCAGGAATGCGACGGGAAGCGGATCGACCCGCCCGTGTCCGAGCCGAGCGAGCCGTAGCACAGCCCCGCCGCCGTCGCGGCGCCCGAGCCGGAGGAGGACGCGCCCGTCCACACCGTCTCGTTCCACGGGTTCAAGGGCGTCTTCATCTGCGGATGGTGCCCGGCGAAGGCCCCCTCCGTCATCGCGAGCTTGCCGAGCAGCACCGCCCCCGCCTGGCGCAGCCGCGCGACCACCGTGCAGTCGGTGTCGGTGCGGTATCCCTCGTTGATCTTCATGCCCGCCGCCGTCGGCGCGTCATGCGTGGTGCAGAGGTCCTTCACCGCGATCGGCACGCCATGCAGCGGCCCGCGCTTCACGCCGCGCTTCAGCTCGGCCTCCCGCGCGGCCGCCTCGGCGCGCGCCTCGTCGGCCATCACGGTCTGGTAGCTGTTCAGCCGTCCGTCGACGGCGGCGATGCGCTCCAGCGCGGCCTCGGTCAGCGCCACGGGCGAGAGCGCGCCCGAGGCGATGCCTTCGGACGCGCCGCTCAGCGAAAGATCGAGCGGGTCGGACATCGGCAAGCCCCTCCTGAATTCCTGTCGCGGCGTCACGCTGCGCGCCGCCGCGGCGGTGCGCAAGCCCGGGCGTGGGAGGAGGGGCCGCCGTTCCGCACTTCAGAACGAGAGGACGCGCACGTCCTCGGCCATGATCCCCGCCGCCATGTCCGGCGGCCGCGCGACGCCGACGCCCTCGATCAGGTCGGCCTCGGTCTTGTCGGCGTTGGGCAGGTGGATCGCGCAGACCTCGGTCCGCACCCCCATCCCGGCGAGCTTGGCCATCAGCCCCTGCGGGCTCATGCCCCGCGGCTTCTGCGGGGCGGTCGCGCTCTCCGGCGCGTCCTTCCAGGCGATCCGCGCGCCCGGACCGCAGAGCAGGATGCGCGCCTCGGCGCCCTGCCGCACGGACTGCATGGTCAGCACCATCGCCATCAGCTGCGTCTCGGGCTCGCCCGAGGCGACGATGGTCACCAGGCGCCGCGGCTCGTCCTCCGAGGCCTGGGCGTCGCGTCCGACGCTCCAGGCGCCGAGGGCGGCGACGCAGATCCCGGCGACGACGACGAAGGCCGTCGCGCGGGAGAGCGGGGTCGTGGATCGGGTCATCATGGGCTCCGTTCGGGTCTGCGCGCCGCGTGCGGCGGCCGGCGCGCGGTCGGCCGGCGGCCCGGGAAGGGCCGGGCCGCGGGATAGCCCTGATACGAATTCGGGATTCGTCATATGATCTGAATCAAGCCCGGCGCCGACAAGGCGCGGCGCCCCGTCGCGGCGCTTGATCCGGATCAAGGCGAGGGCGCGCGCGCCTCTGCGATCAGAGGATCCCGCCGGGACCCCCTTTCGGAGAAGGCATGCAGCTCACCGTCCGCTCCAACCACGCCATGCGGCTCCTGATGTTCTGCGCGCTCGCCGAGGGGCGCACGACGCCGGTCGCGGAGATCGCGCGCGCCTGCAACATGTCGGAGGCGCATCTGGCCAAGATCGCGCATCGCCTCGCCGGCATCGGCGTGGTCGAGACGGTGCGCGGGCGGGCGGGCGGCGTGCGCCTCGCCCGCCCGCCCGAGGCGATCAACGTCGGCGCCGTGGTGCGCGCCACCGAGTTCGGCGCCTGCCTCGTCGAGTGCCTCTCGCCCGAGACCGACACCTGCCCGCTGACGCCCGCATGCCGCTTCCGCGGCCTGATCGGCCGCGCGCTGGAGGCGTTCTTCCGCGTGCTGGACGAGGCGACGCTGGCCGACCTGGTGCGCGAGGGGGGCGAGCTTCGCCGCCTGATGGGCCTGCAGGCCGCCCCCGCGCCCGCCCGTTGACCCGCCCGTCGACCCGCCCGTTGACCCGGGGGCCGGGCTCGCGCATCCCTTGCGCCCCCGGTCCCTCGACGCGCGAGCCTCCGATGATCGCCGCCCTCTACCGCACGCCCGTGGCGCTGCTGGCTCTCGCCGCGTTCATGTGGGCCTCCAACGCGATCATCGGCCAGCTCGCCGTGGGGGAGATCACGCCGGCGACGCTGGTGCTGCTGCGCTGGCTTCTGGTGGCGGCGGCGATGGCGCCCCTCTACGGGCGCGAGGTGATCGCCCACTGGCCGACGATCCGCGCGAAACTCGGCCTGGTGACGCTGATGGCGGCGGCGGGCTTCACCGGGTTCAACACGGTGTTCTACATCGCCTCGATCCACACCACCGGCATCAACATCGGCATCATCCAGGGCGCGATGCCGGTGATCGTGATGCTGGGCGCCTTCCTCGCCTACGGCGACAGGGTGCGCCCGGTGCAGGCGGCGGGCGTCGCCCTGACGCTCCTCGGCGTCGCCACGGTGGCGAGCGGCGGCAGCGTCGAGACGCTGATGGCGCTGGCGGTGAACCGCGGCGACGTGCTGATGCTGGGCGCCGCGCTGCTCTACGGGCTCTACACCGTCGCGATCCGGGCGCGGCCGGCGGTGCCGGGCGCGGTCCTCTTCACGGTGCTGTCGGTGATCGCGACCGTCGCGGCGGCGCCCTTCGCGGCGTGGGAGGCGGTGCAGCCCGGCTACGCCCCGCCGACGGCGGAGGGCTGGATCCTCGCGGTGCTGGTGGCGATCTTCCCCTCCTGCCTCGCGCAGCTCTTCTTCCTGCGCGGGGTGGACCTGATCGGGCCGGGGCGGGCCGGGGTCTACATCAACCTCGTGCCGGTGTTCGCCTCCGGCATGGCGGTGGCGATCCTCGGCGAGCGCTTCGGCTGGCACCACGCCGCCGCGCTGGTGCTGGTGCTCTGCGGCCTCTGGTTCTCGCAGCGCCCCGGGCGCACGCCCTAGCCGGGCCGTCGCGCCCTGCCGGCGCGCTGGTTCCACGCGCCCTGCCGGCGCGCTGGTTCCACGCGCCCTGCCGGCTTCCTTGTTCCATCCTCCCGCCGATGGTATTCCACGACCGAGCGCAAGGGCGATGGCGTCGCCGGGGGGCTTCGGCTCCCGCTCGCATTCCCTCCTGAACGCCGGGACTTTCGATCGGGAGATCGGAGGCCCGCCTCCGCTCCCTCCAGAGCGGGAGGCCGAGATGGCTCCAGCCGGAACGCGATCCGCCGCGGCGGCCGCGCGCCCCGAGTTCTTCGCCTTCCGGAACGGCGGGAAGGCGCCCTCGCCCTTCAGCCGGGCCGAACACGACCGGCGCCTCGCGGGCCTCCGGGAGATCCTCGCGGCGCGGGGGCTCGACGCCGCGATCCTCACCTCGATGCACGGCGTCGCCTACCATTCGGGCTTCCTCTACTGCGCCTTCGGACGGCCCTACGCCTGCGTGGTGACGCAGGACCGGTCGGTCACCGTCTCGGCCAACATCGACGGCGGGCAGCCCTGGCGGCGCTCGGCGGACGAGAACCTCGTCTACACCGACTGGAAGCGCGACAACTTCTGGCGCGCCGTCCGCTCCGTCGTCGGAACCGGCGGGCGCGTGGGGATCGAGGGCGACCACCTCACGCTGACCCAGATGGGCAAGCTGGCGGAGTTCCTCGGCGCCGAGGCCGTCGACATAGCCGGCGACACCATGGCGCGGCGCATGGTGAAGTCGGCCGAGGAGATCGCGCTGATCCGCGAGGGCGCGCGCATCGCGGACGTCGGCGGCGCGGCGGTGCGCGACGCGATCCGGGTCGGCGCGCGGGAGATCGACGTCGCCATGGCCGGGCGCGACGCGATGGAGGCCGAGATCGCCCGCGCGCATCCGGAGAGCGAGCTGCGCGACACCTGGGTCTGGTTCCAGTCCGGCCTGAACACCGACGGCGCCCACAACCCGGTGACGACGCGGCGGCTGCAGGCCGGCGACATCCTCAGCCTCAACACCTTCCCGATGATCTCCGGCTACTACGCCGCGCTCGAGCGCACGCTCTTCCTCGGCGAGCCGGACAAGGCCTCGCTCGCGATCTGGGAGGCGAACGTGGCGGCGCACGAGCTGGGGCTGTCGCTGATCCGCCAGGGCGCGACCTGTTCGGGCATCTGCGACGAGATCAACGCGTTCTTCGCCGCGCGCGATCTCCTGCGCCATCGCAGCTTCGGCTACGGGCACTCGTTCGGCCTGCTGTCCCACCACTACGGCCGCGAAGCCGGGCTGGAGCTGCGCGAGGACGTCGACACCGAACTGACCGACGGCATGGTCGTGTCGATGGAGCCCATGCTGACCCTGCCCGAGGGCACGCCGGGCGCGGGCGGCTACCGCGAGCACGACATCGTCGTCCTCGACGAGGCCGGGCCGGAGAACGTCACCGGCTTCCCCTACGGACCCGAGCACAACATCGTCGCCGCCTAGGGCGCGGAACGGGGGCCGCCCGCAGGACGGCGGCTCCCGCGCGGTCGGGGCGGCGAGGCCCCCCGTCGCTCTCCAAACCGATC
>DATFKM010000123.1:0-7583 GCA_035268645.1 Paracoccaceae bacterium
GGCCGTCGCGACGGCCGAGGCGCGGCTGGTGGCGGCGGCCGACCGCCTCTCCGTCCAGTTGATCGCCGAGGCCGAGCGCGCGCGCCGGCAGATCGCCGCCATCGACCAGTCCATCGCCGAGCTGGAGGTCCAGCTCGAGGAGCAGAGCGCCGACCTGGTGGAGTTGCGCCAGCTTCAGCGCGAGGCCGAGGCGAACCGGCGCATCTACGAGCAGTTCCTGCGCCGCCTCAACGAGACCTCGGTGCAGGAGGGCGTGCAGCAGGCGGACGCGCGCATCCTTTCGCCCGCCACCGTGGACTTCGCGCCGAGCTACCCGAAGAAGACGATCACCGTGCTCGCCGCCGGGTTCTTCGGCGGGCTCGTGGGCATCGCCTTCGCGATCCTGCTGGACTGGAGCAACCGGTCCTTCCGCTCGGCCGAGGAGCTGGAGGGGGCGACGGGGCTCTCGGTGCTCGGCCAGATCCCGGCGGCGCCGGTGCGGCGGCGGCGCGACCTGCTCTCCTATGCGCGCGAGCGCGCCTCCTCCTCCTTGATGGAGGCGATACGGAACCTCAGGACGGGCGTGCTGCTGGCGAACGTCGACGAGACGCCGAAGGTGGTGATGCTGACCTCCTCGCTGCCGAAGGAGGGCAAGACCACCTGCTCGCTGCTGCTGGCGCAGAACGCGGCGGCGCTGGGCCGGAACGTTCTGCTGATCGAGTGCGATCTGCGCCGGCGGACCTTCCGCAGCTATTTCGACATCAAGGGCGACGCGGGCCTGATCTCGATCCTGACGGGCGAGAAGACGGTGGACGAGGTGCTGCACCGCGATCCGGAGACGAACCTGCATGTCGTGCCGGGCGAGGAGACCAAGGCGAACGCGGCCGACGTGTTCTCCTCCCAGCGCTTCGCCGATTTCGTCGAGGAGATGCGCGAGCGCTTCGACTTCGTCGTGATCGACACGCCGCCGGTGCTGGCGGTGCCGGACGCGCGGGTGATCGCGCCGCTGGTGGACGCGGTGCTCTACTGCGTGCGCTGGAACTCGACGCACCGCGATCTGGTGCGCAACGGCATCTCCGCCTTCACGCAGATCAAGGTGCGGGTCACGGGCCTCGCGCTGACGCAGATCAACCTGCGCAAGATGGCGAGCTACGGCTACGGCGGCTACAACAGCTACTACTACCGCTCGTCGAGCCGCTACTACATGAACTGACGCGTCGTCCGGGGCGGCCCTTTGGCGG
Organism: Paracoccaceae bacterium; assembly: GCA_035268645.1. Classification (GTDB taxonomy): domain Bacteria; phylum Pseudomonadota; class Alphaproteobacteria; order Rhodobacterales; family Rhodobacteraceae; genus Albimonas. Next base: position 1,221 of record DATFKM010000123.1, read on the forward strand.
GCCGCCCCGGCGCGTGGCTCAGGGGGTCACCGCCCCCGCGGCGCGGAAGACGGCCCGCGCGGGGGCGACCCGCCGCCAGTAAAGCGCCCGGTCGACGCCAGACACCGGGTCCGCCGCGGCCCCCGACGGCGCCGGCGCGACGGCGAGGTGGACCGCGCCGTCCGAGCCCGTCACCTGATCCCAGAGCGCATAGGCCGTGCCCGCGTCCCAGGGGCCGAGCGTTCCGGCCCCGCCCGTCACCGCCACGAAGCCGAGATGCCCGCCGGCGTCGGGCGCCGACCAGTCGCCGCGGGAACCCGCGGCCCAGAGGCCGTGGCGCGGCATCTCCCCCGCCGCCCAGGGCGTCGCGACGCCGACCGACCGGCCGGCGCCGCGGTGGAGCACCGCGAGGTCGATCGCCGGCAGCGCCGCCCGGTCGGTCAGGTCGAGATGCGGGATGCCGCTGACGAGGTTGTCGGTCAACCGCACCGCCTGCGCGCCGTTCGCCGTCAAGCTCTCGGTCGTCGCGAAGACCGGGAAGCCCATCTCCTGGTTGCGCGCGACGACATGGGTCGCCGTGGCCCACTGCACGATCCGGACCGCCGCGCTGGCGGGATCGATCGCCGGCATGGCGGAGGCGTCGATCACGTTGTCCCGTATCACGGCGTGCATCGCCTGCGGCTCCACCGCCACCAGCCGCCCGACCTCGATCGCGGCGAACGGCCCCGCGACGGCGGCCGTGAAGCGCATGCGGTTGCCGGTGATCGCGCGCACGCCGCCGTTGCCGGAATCGTTGCTGCAGTCGATCCGCACGTTGACGAGGGTGTTGCCGTCGAAGGTGCAGGTGCCGCCGTTCTGGATCTCCACCAGCCCGAGGCCGAGCGAGGTGTCCTTCACCTCGAAGTGGTTGCCGACGAAGCGCACGTCCATGTCCCGCGCGTTGTCGGCGTTGTTCCACTTGGCGATCATCACGCGCCCGCCCGGATCGACGGAGAAGGCGGCGTCCTCGATCACCGCGACGTTGTCGGAGTAGATCGTCCGCTCGCAGACGAAATACGGCGTGTAGCAGCCGTTGCGCCCCTCCCGCGCGACGTTGCCGTCATAGACCGCGTCGGCGTCGCCTTCGCCGTGGATGCAGATGTCGCCGCAGCGCTCGACCACGTTGCCGGTGACCACCAGGTCCTGCCCCTGCGAGCCCCAGATGCCGCCGAGCCGGATGTCGGCCACGCGGTTGGCCGAGATGCGAAGCCGCCGCGCGAGCCGGCGCGAGCCGACGCCGCCGTCCCGGGCGGGGTTCGAATCGCCGCCCCACCAGAGGATGCCGCTGCGGTGGCTGGAGACGCGGTTGCGCTCGACCGTCGCGCCGTCGATCCAGTTCAGCCGGATGCCGGCGGAGAGGTCGGGCCGCGGCGTCGCGCCGTAGTTCTCCGGCCCGCCGTCGACATGATTGTCGGAGACGACGAGATCGACGCAGAGATCCTCCGGCGCGATCGCCGCGACGTCGGGCTGCGAGGGGCTCCAGGCCGCGCCGGTCAGCCCGGCCGAATCGGACGGGAGCGAGGTGTAGACGAGGTGGCCGTCCTCGACCCGGTTGCGCGTCACCCTGAGCCGCACGGCCCGGCGCGCCCGGATCAGCGCCGAGCGCGAGGCGAGGAAGCGCGCCGTCCAGCCCGTCACCTCGACGTCGTGGACCGGGGCCAGGCCGTCGCCGACCTCGAACGCCTCCGAATCGGCGGTCAGGAACTCGATCCGCGCGCCGCGTCCCTCGAGGTGCAGGCCGTCATGCGTCAGCGGCACCGGCGCGGTGAGCCGATAGGTCTCGGACGGCGCCCCGACCAGCGCCGCGCCGACGCGCCCCGCGGCGTCGGCGGCGGCGGCGAAGGCGGCGGTGTCGTCCGTCGCGCCGTCGGCCGCGGCGCCGAAGGCGCGGGGGGAAAGCGTCCCGCCCGCGATGCGCCACCAGGTTCCGTCGGCCGTGCGCAGCTTGCCGGCGTGCTCCGGCTCCGCGCCCGACCGAACGAACAGCGCGCCGCCGCCGTCGCCTGCGCTCTCGCGGCCGAGGAGCCGGATCGCCGCGACCTCCGGCGCCGGCGACAGCGCCTCCGCCGCGGGCCGGTCCGGCGCCTCCGGCACGACGGCGCCGGCCTCGACCAGCGCGCGCAGCTCCGCCGGCGCCAGCGCGCGCGGCGTGCCGGCGCCCTCCGACCCGCGGCCGAGCACGCGCCCGCCCGGCATGTCGGCCAGCGTCTCCAGGGTGACGGCGCCGGGGCGCAGCTCATGCGCGCCGACGCTGCCGCGGCCCAGCGTGCCGGACGAGCCGTCGGCGAGCGCCCGCGTGGCGAAGACCGCGGGCAGGGTGGCGAGAAGGCGGAGCATGTCGGACCTCGTCGGCTGCGTGGCGGGTCCGGCCCCGGCCGGAACGCGGGAAGCGGCGCCGCGGGCGCGACGGGTCCGAACCTCGCCGGGATGCTCGGATGCGTCTTCCCCCCCGTCCGCGCGTGGCGCGGCGGACGGGCCTCGGGACGCGGGGTACATAGCGGTCCGGAATTGAAGAAGCCTTAACAGCCGCCGTATGCGCCGGCGGATCGCGCCTTCGCCGCTCACGCTCGCCTCCGGGGTTTGCCGTGCGGCGCGGCTCCGGCTATCTCTCGCCCGATGCGCCGAGGGCGCGACCCATCCGAGGAGGCGTAGGGATGAGCATCCACGCCGCGATCGACCCGCCCGTCGCGCGCCCGGTCGCGGCCCCCCGCATCGGGCTCGACGCGATGGGGGCGTGGATCTTCACGCTGAGCGTGGTGATGCTGCCCAAGATGGGGCTCTCCCTCGGCGACGTGCCGATCAACGTCTCCGTGCTCGTCGGCGAGGGTCTGGCTCTGATCGGCTGGGGTCTGGCGCTGGCGCATCTGCGGTCCTCGCGCGAGTGGCTGGGGCTGACGCTTCTCGCGCTGGCCAGCGTCGTCTGGCTCGGCAACGTCGTCTACTACGTCTCGGCCTATTCCGTCGGGGGCCGGGACCTGGCGATGATGGTGTTCTACTACTTCTCGGTATTCGGCCTCGGCGTCGCCTATCTCGTCATGCACCGTCCCGCCTTCGCCGAGGCGGCGATGAAGGGCATCGGCTTCGGGTTCCGCTTCCTGCTGGTCTACGCGCTGCTGCAGATCGTTTTCGGGGCGGAGGCGGTGGCGATCCGCAACGTCACCGCGATCTACGACGAGACCTTCGACGAGGTGCTCAACCGTCACAACGTCATCCACGCGCTCGATTCCTACAAGATCATGGGAACCTACAACAACGGCAACATCTTCTCGATCTGCCTGCTGTTGCTGGCCCCCTTCGCGATCCAGGACTGCCGGAGCATGGCGACGCGGCTGATCTTCATCGTGTTCCTCAACGTGGTGATCATCTTCTCGGCCAGCCTCTCGGCCTATATCGGCGTCATCATCATCGACGCCATGTTCTTCGTCTTCTTCCTTCGCCACAGCCCGGTCGCCGCCGTGCTCGCGCCCGTCGCGCTGGCGGGGGCGGTCTACGTCTATTTCATCGCCTTCTGCCAAGGGCTGACCTGCTCCGCCTGGCGGCTGATCGAGGTGCGCTTCCTCGACCGGCAGCTGGGCGAGAACGTGCGGTTCCAGAAGATCGACATGTGGCTGGAAAGCTTGGGCGAAGCGCCGGCGCGCATGTTCACCGGCGACATGTACGGGCTGGATCAGTATATCTTCGAGGTGATGCCGCTCGCCTTCGCCCAGTACTTCGGTGTCATTGTGTTATTGATTTTTACGCTCTTCTATTTCGCCCTCCTGAATCCGTTCCGCGCCCGGTTCTATAAGGCCGGCCTCTACGCCTATCTCTTCGCCAGTCTTGGCGATGGCGTCTTCTGGACCACGCCCACGCCCTACCTGCTGGGCGTGACGCTCGGCCTCTCCGCCTATCTCGATCGACGTGAGCGGGAGAGCGAGGCGGCGCCGGATCGGACGCGATCGGACCCGCACTTGCGCCAAGGCGCTTGATCCGACACATCCCGAAGTTGGAGGGCGATGTCCGGCCGATGCTCCCGCCTAGGCCGTGTCAGGGCTAGGGGCCCTGTGGGCGACGTGGAGCCGCGCAGAAACTTGGGGCTCAATTCATGAAGATCTTCGGACGACCGCCGCGGCGGTTGCTTCGCGCGCTCGCCGGCGGCGCGGCCTACGCCGCGGTGCTGCGGAGCCTGCGGGTCTACCGGGCGCCGGTCGAAGGGTTCGTCCGCTACGTGTTCCTCACCGGCGACTACCCGGTGGACTTCGCGATCCGCACCGACGCCGGGCCGCGCGAGGTCCGGCTCTACTCGGCGGCGGATTTCAAGACGCTGAACGAAGTGTTCTGCCGGCTCGACTATCCCTGCACGGGACGCGAGCGGGTGATCGTCGACATCGGCGCCAACATCGGCGTCGCCTCGCTGCGTTTCCTCACCCGTTGCCCCGACGCGCGCGTGATCCTTTTCGAGCCCGATCCCCGCAACGTGGCGAGGCTCAGGACGCAGCTGCGCGGCTTCGAGGACCGCTACGAGCTTCACGAGAAGGCCGTCGCGCCGGTCGGCGGGCGCCTCAGCTTCAACACCGAGCCGTCGGGCCGTCTCGGCACGCTGATGGAGCCGCACTGGCACGAGAACGATCTCGAGGTCATCGAGGTGGACGCCGTCGGCGTGGGCGAGGCGCTGGCCGACGTGATCGCCCGATACGGCGACGTCGACATCCTCAAGATCGACGCCGAAGGGGTCGAGCGCGACCTGATCCGGGCGGTTCCGGCCGAGCTTCGCCCGCGCATCGCCTGCATCTATGCCGAGCTCGAGGGGGAGGACGAGCTTCCCGGCCACGCCTTCGAGCAGCGCGGAAGCATCGCCCGCTACCGTCGTCGCGAGCCCGCCTGACCGCCGCATGTTGCGGCGCGGCGTCGGGGCGGGCTAAGAGAGGCGTGGCGCGGCCCGACCGTCGCCGAGGAGGCGGCATCACGAGGGCGTGCGCGTGACCGGACGGGTCCTTCACATCGTTCCCGACAACGAACTCGGCGGCGGCAACGCCAACGTCGCGAGGCTGCTGCGCACGCTGGACCATGACGGCCGCGCGCTGCTGCCGCGAAACGCCGTCGGGTCGGTGCGCGAGCTCTTCGCGCCGCTGCCGCACGAATTCGGTCGCTACGACGGCCGCGGCTCGGTCGTGGCGATGGCCCGCGCCATCGCCCGCGCCGCCGCGCCCGGGGACGTGATCCACGCCCACGGCACCCGCGCCGCCATCGCCGGGATGCTCGCGAAGTGGCTGCGGCGGGACGTGCGGCTGGTCTACACCGTGCGCGGCTTCCACGGCCTCGCCCAGCCGGGGCCGCTCGGCCTGCGTCGGCGCATGGACGACCTCCTCGCGCGCAACGTCGATGCGATGGTGTTCCTCTCGCACGCCGACAAGACCTGGGCGGAGGAGAGCGGCATCCGCTATCGCTGCCCCGCGCAGGTGATCCACAACGGCATCGACCTGACGCCGCCGCCGCCGGACGCCGAGCGGGACGTCGACGTCCTGTTCGTCGGCCGCATGGTCTACCAGAAGAACCCGCAGGCGATGGTGGAGACCCTCGCCCTGCTGCCCCGGGACCTGCGGATCACGGTCGTAGGCGACGGCGATCTCTCCGAGGAGATCGATCGCCGGCTGGAGGCCGCCGGGCTCTCGCATGTCGACCGGCGCCGCCAGGTCTCGCATGCCGAGACGCTGGCGCTGATCGCCCGCGCCCGCGTTCTGGTGATGACCTCGCGCTGGGAAGGGCTGCCGACGGTCTCGCTGGAGGCGACGCTGAGCCGCTGCCTCGTCTGCGCCTTCGAGATCCCGCCCCTGGTCGAGATCCTGGACGCCGCCGCGCCGGACTGCCTCACCCCGCACGAGCCGGAGGCGCTGGCGGAGACGATCCGCGCCCGCCTGGCCGACGAGACCGGCCGGCGCGAGCTCGTCGAGCGGGCGCATCAGCGCGCCCTGCGTCTCTACACGCCGAAGCCGACGGCCGAGGCCTATGGCGGGCTCTACCGCTCGCTCGACCTGCGCGCCGGGGGCGTGAGGGTCTGAGCGCAGCGCTCAAAGGGCGGGGTCGCGCACCAGCAGCACGTCGTAGTGCCCGGCCTCGCGGCCGAACCTGTAGCGCGTCTCGAACCGTTCCGCCGCGAGGCCGCCGAGCAGCGTCTCGGCGTCGATCCAGCGCTCGTCGATCTCCACGAACAGGCTCGTGACCCGGGGCCAGAAGCGGGTGCGTCGAAGCTGCTCGATGACCGTGGGCTCCACGCCCTCGACGTCGATCTTGACCTCGATCCGGAGGCCCTCCGGCAGGTCGAGCCGCGCCTCCAGCGCCTCGGCGTCCACGGCCTGCACCGTCAGC
>DATFKM010000124.1:0-2472 GCA_035268645.1 Paracoccaceae bacterium
TGAGGGCGATGCCCTTGATCAGCTCCGGCTCGCGGGCGGCGATGACGGGATTCTTCGCGACCTCGGTCTTGATCAGGCCCGGGCAGATGGCGTTGACGGCTATGGTCGGGCCCAACTCCTTGGCGAGGCTCCGCGTCATGCCGAGGATGCCGGCCTTCGCGGCGGCGTAGGCGAAGCGCGAGACCGCGGCCGTGACGCCGCCGGAATGGGCGTTGAGCGAGCTCATCGAGACGATGCGGCCGTGCTCCGCCGCCAGCATGGCCGGGGCGACGGCGCGAACGTAGTTGAAGCAGGACTTGAGGTTGAGGTCGATGGTGGCGTCCCACTCGGCCTCCTCGAGCTCGAGGATGCCCTTGGGCTGGGCGCGGCCGGCGTTGTTCACCAGCACGTCGATGCGGCCCCATTCGGCCATGACCGAGTCCGCGACCTCCTGCGCGCGGCCGAACAGCGCGACGTCGGCCTCGAAGGTCAGGCAGGGGACGCCGAGCGCCTCGAGTTCCCCCTTCGTGCTCGCCATTTCGGGCAGGAGGACGTCGACCAGCGCCACCGCGCATCCCTCGCGGGCGAGCTTGAGCGCGCAGCCTCGACCGATGCCGCGCGCGCCGCCCGTCACGATCGCCGTTCGCCTGTCGATGGGCTGCACCAATCGAGCCTCCGATGTCGCCGAAAGAAAATTCGTCCGGACGACTCGAAGATTGACGGAGGGCGTGCCTTGGCGTCAATCATAATTCGACGGCCGGAACGCCTGTCTGCATATGTGAACGCCACGTGGTCAGATGATGAGCAACAACGTCAAGTCCGCGATCAGAACGCTCAGACTGATGGAGCTGTTCGCCGCCGCCGAGCGGCCGCTCACGCTGTCCGAGGTCGCGGCCTCGCTGGCGATTCCGAAATCCTCCGCACACATGCTGATCGGGACCTTGCTGGCCGAGGGCTACCTCGACGAGGGGCCGCGCGGGGGCTACGTCCTGCCCGCCCGCCTCGCCGGAGGATGGGCGGGCGGGCCCGTCGGGGCCCTGGTGCGCGCGGCGGCGCCCGAGATGGACCGGCTGCGCGACGCCTTCCAGGAGACGGTGGTGCTGGGCGTGCCGACGCCCGCGCTCGACGTGCGCATCGTGGCGCACCGGATCTCGCCGCTCGCGATCCGCTACGACGTGAGCCGCGATCCCTCGATCCCCGGCTGGGCGACGGCGATGGGCCACGCGATCCTCTCGCGGCTGCCGGAGCCGGAGGTCCGCGCCTATCTCGAGCGCTGCGAGCGCCAGCCGCTGACCGCGCGCACGCTGACGGCGGTCGACGACATCCTCGCCGCCGTCGCCCGCGCCCGCGACCGAGGCCATGCGCTGAACGTGGACGAGCGCATCGAAGGCGCCTCGGGCGCCGCGGCGCCGGTGCTCGACGTCGCGGGCCGCCCGCGCGCGGCGCTGAACGTCGTGACGCTGACCCCGCGCTTCCGCCGCCGCCAGCGCGAGATCGTGCAGGCCCTCGCCCAGTCCGCCGCCGTGATCGGCGCGGCCGCCTTCGGCGCCCCATCCGCCCCGCCGGCCGACCGGCCCGCAGCCTCGGGAGACTGACCATGCCGCACCGCGTCGCCGTCGACATCGGCGGAACCTTCACCGACTTCTGCGTGTTCGACGAGGCGACGCGGTCGCTGGCCACGCTGAAGGTGCTGTCGCGCCCCGACCGTCCGGGGGCCGAGATCCTCGACGGCGTCTCGCGGCTGGCCGAGCGCGGCGGCACGCGGCCCGGGGACATCGCCTTCTTCACCCACGGCACCACCGTCGGCGTGAACACCGTGATCCAGCGCAAGGGCGCGACGCTCGCGCTGTTCGTCACCGAGGGGTTCGAGGACGTGCTGGCGCTGGCGCGTCTGAAGGTGCCCGATCCCTACGACCTGTTCTCGCGCCGGCCCGACCCGCTGGCGCCGCGGGAGCGGACCTGGGGCGTGCGCGAGCGGCTGCTGAAGGACGGCTCGGCCGCGACGCCGCTGGATCCGGAGAGCGTGCGCGCCGCGACCCGCGAGGCGGTCGCGGCGGGGGCGGAGGCGGTCGTGGTCGCCTTCCTGCACAGCTACGCGAACGGCGCGCACGAGCGCGCGGCGCGCGAGCTGATCCTGGAGACGGCGCCGGGGATGTCCGTCACCCTCTCCTCCGAGGTGTGGCCGGTGATCCGCGAATACGAGCGCACCGTCACCGCCACCGTCGCCGGCTACGTGCAGCGCCGGGTGGCCGACTACCTGACCGCGCTGCAGGCCGCGCTGGCCGAGGCGGGCGTGCCCGCGACGCCGATGATCGGCAAGTCCTCCGGCGGCATGATGTCGGCGGAGCTGGGCAAGACCGACCCGATCTCCATGCTGCTGTCGGGCACCGCGGCGGGGGTGGTCGGCGCCGCCGACATCGCCGCGCGGATCGGGGCGCCGGACGTGCTGTCCTTCGACGTGGGCGGCACCTCGGCCGACGTGGCGGTGATCCG
>DATFKM010000125.1:0-3192 GCA_035268645.1 Paracoccaceae bacterium
GAGCGCGACGAGGAACACCTGCAGGATCGAGATGCGCTCGCCCTGCACGACGGCGTCGATGTCGCCGCCGCGGGTGGAGAGCACCAGCGCGCCCAGCACCTTGCCGAGGCGCATCACCGGTACCGAGACGGAGACGATCAGTTCGCCGCGGGCGTTGATGCGCTGGCCGCGGGCGGTGGCGCCGCCGAGGGCGGCGTAGACCTCCTGTTCCCGCGCCACGCCGCCGACGACGTGCTCCTCCGCGTCGCGCCGCCAGCCGTCGAGGGTCAGATCGCGCAGCCAGCGGCGGAGCGCGGCGGGCCAGCCGCCCTCGGGTTCGGTCGCGATGCGGTCGAAGCGGTCGGCGGGCAGGGCGCCGACCTCGACCCCGCCGCGCCGGCCGGCGAGGAGGCGGCTGTCGGTCATCAGCCGTCCGCCGCGGTCGAAGATCTGGGCGCGCACGTCGGCGGGCTGCACGAGGCGCTCGATCACCACGCCCGCCTTCTCGACGTCGAGGCCGACGGGATCGGCGGCGCCGGCGCTCTCGGCCAGCGTGATCGCGATGATCTCGCCCTGCGTCTCCAGGGCCTGGGTCCGCAGCTCCACGAGCTGTTCGCGGAAGTCGTTGAGCACGAGCACGCCGGCGACGAGGAGGCCGAGGCCGATCAGGTTGAAGCCGACGATGCGCCGGGTCAGCCGCGAGGGGGCGCGCATGCGCGCGGCGCCCGCCGCCGCGACGCCGCGGAGGCGGCGGGCGCGGGCGGCGGCCGGGGCGGGACCGGGCTCCGCCTCCGCCTCGGCGGGCGCGCGGGCGTCCATCGGAGGGGTCAGACCTCCTTGTAGCGGTAGCCGACGCCGTAGAGCGTCTCGATAGAGGCGAACTCGGGGTCCACGCTGCGGAACTTCTTGCGGATCCGCTTGATGTGGGAGTCGATCGTGCGGTCGTCGACGTAGACCTGATCGTCGTAGGCGGCGTCCATCAGCTGGTCGCGGCTCTTCACGAAGCCGGGGCGCTGGGCGAGGGCCTGCAGGATCAGGAACTCCGTCACCGTGAGGGTCACGCCGCGCCCGCCCCAGGTGCAGGCGTGGCGGAGGGGATCGAGCGTGAGGCTGCCGCGCGCGATGGCGCGGTCGGCCTCGCCCCGCTCGCTCTCGTCGACGGCCGCCTCGCGCCGGCGGAGGACGGCGCGGATGCGCTCGATCAGGAGGCGCTGGGAGAACGGCTTGCGCACGTAGTCGTCGGCGCCCATGCGCAGGCCCAGGACCTCGTCGATCTCCTCGTCCTTGGAGGTGAGGAAGATCACCGGCAGGTCGGACTTCTGGCGCAGGCGCCTCAGCAGCTCCATCCCGTCCATCCGCGGCATCTTGATGTCGAGCACCGCGAGATCCGGCGGCGTCGCCGAGAGCGCGGCGAGGGCGGCGGCCCCGTCGGTGTAGGTGCGCACCTCGTAGCCTTCGGACTCCAGAGCGATGGAGACCGACGTCAGGATGTTGCGGTCGTCGTCGACGAGGGCGATGGCGGTCATGAAACGCTCCTTCGGCGCGAGCATAACGGGACGGGGCGCGCGCGGCGAGCCCCGCGGCGTCGAAGAGATCACGCGCAATCGCGTACGTTTCGGGCCGCTCCGTGGCGGAAGCGCGCCCGCCCCGAGGCGGCGCCGGCGGGTGCGGCGCGAAAGCGCCACGTCGCCGCTGCAATAAAATTGCGGACGTGATAATGGCGACGCATGATTGCGGCGCGGCGCGGAATCGACTTCCGTTTCGTGAAGGCGTATCAGCGCCGACGGCGGGCGGGGCGCGCCGGGGGGTGGCCTCGCCGGCGGATCGGCGCATCGAGCATCCCGCCGCAGGGGGCGGACGCGAGCGCGACGGAGGAGCGGAGCGGCATGCAGACGGGCGTTTTCAATCCGGGATCGGATCTAGCGGCGCAGGGGATCGGCGGCTTCGCGGCGGCCCACTACAACCTCGAGGATGCGGGACTGATGCAGGCGGCGGTGCGCCGCGGCGAGGGAGAGATCGGGCGCGGCGGCGCGCTGCTGGTCGAGACCGGCCGGCACACCGGGCGCAGCCCGAAGGACAAGTTCGTGGTTCGCGAGCCCTCGGTCGAGCCGCATGTCTGGTGGGACAACAACGCGGCGATGGAGCCCGAGGCGTTCGAGCGGCTGCTGGCCGACATGACGGCGCATGTCGCGGGCCGCGAGCTGTTCGTGCAGGACCTCCATGGCGGCGCGGATCCGGACTACCGCCTCAACGTGCGGGTGACGACCGAGCTGGCGTGGCACGGCCTCTTCATCCGGCACCTGCTGCGCCGTCCCTCGGCGGCGGAGCTGGCCGACTTCACGCCGGAGTTCAGCATCCTCAACTGCCCGAGCTTCGAGGCCGATCCGGCGCGGCACGGCTGCCGCTCGGAGACGGTGATCGCGATCAGCTTCGAGCGGAAGATGGTGCTGATCGGCGGCACCTCCTACGCGGGCGAGAACAAGAAGAGCGTGTTCACGCTGCTCAACTACCTGCTGCCGGAGCGCGGCGTGATGCCGATGCACTGCTCGGCCAACCACGCCAAGGACGATCCCGACGACAGCGCGGTGTTCTTCGGCCTCTCCGGCACCGGCAAGACCACGCTCTCGGCCGATCCCGACCGGGTGCTGATCGGCGACGACGAGCACGGCTGGTCCGACAAGGGGATCTTCAACTTCGAGGGCGGCTGCTACGCCAAGACGATCGACCTGAGTCCGCAGGCCGAGCCCGAGATCTTCGCGACCACCGGCATGTTCGCGACGGTGATCGAGAACATGGTCTACGATCCGCAGACCCGCGCGCTGGACTTCGCGGACGACAGCCTGACGCCGAACATGCGCTGCGCCTATCCGCTGCACTACATCTCCAACGCCTCGGAGACCGGTCTCGCCGGCGCGCCGCGCAACGTGGTGATGCTGACCTGCGACGCCTTCGGCGTGCTGCCGCCGATCGCGCGGCTGACGCCGGCGCAGGCGATGTATCACTTCCTTTCGGGCTTCACCGCGAAGGTCGCGGGCACCGAGAAGGGCGTCTCGGAGCCTCAGCCGACCTTCTCCACCTGCTTCGGCGCCCCCTTCATGCCGCGGCGGCCCGAGGTCTACGGCGCGCTGCTGCGCGACCGCATCGCCCAGCACGGCGCGACCTGCTGGCTGGTGAACACCGGCTGGACCGGCGGCGCCTACGGCGAGGGGAGCC
>DATFKM010000126.1:0-9717 GCA_035268645.1 Paracoccaceae bacterium
CCGCGCCGAGGGGCTGGAGGGCCGGGTCGAGCTCTTCGCCGGCGGCGGCCACGTCTACGGCCCCCTCGGGCACCCGGCGACGGCCGGCCATCTCGACGGCCGGTCCCTGCGCTGGCGCGACGCGCTCCGCCGTCGCCTCTGGCTCGCCCGAGAGGCCGCCTGATGCGTCGCCTGGTCTGGTCCGCCCGCAAGCGTCTCCTGCGGCTCGACCCCGAGCCGCGGCGCGTCGAGCGTCTCGGCGCCAAATGGGAGCTCGACCCGAAGGACTGGCTCGACGCCCGGCTCCTGATCGGCCAGCCCTTCGAGGCCGCGCAGCGCACCCGCTTCCTCTCTCGGCTGCGCGACCGCCGGCCGAGCCTCCTCTACGACGTCGGCGCGAATTTCGGCCTCTACGCCATCCTCGCGGCCCGGGCTCTGCCCGAGCTCCAGGTGGAGGCGTTCGAGCCGGTGCCGCGCACCCGTGCGAAACTCGCGCTCAACATCTCGCTGAACGGGCTCGAGGGGCGCGTCCACGTCCACCGCCTCGCCCTCTCGGACCGCGAGGGCGAGGGCGAGATCGAGATCGACCCCCGCTCCTCCGGCCTCGCCACCCTCTCCGCGAGCCGGGCCGAGCGCGCCCGGCGCGACTTCGCCGAGACGCTGCGCATCCGGACCGCGCGCCTCGACGATCTCGACCCGCCCGAAGGCGCCGAGATCGCCCTCAAGATCGACGTCGAGGGCCACGAGGCCGAGGCCCTGCGCGGCATGACACGCACCCTCGCCGCGAACCGCGGCGTCGCCCAGATCGAGATCCGCGACCGCAACCTCGCGGAGGTCCGCGCCCTGATGGGCGAGGCCGGTTGGGAGGAGACGGGCCGCATCGAGGACGAACTCTACTTCGAGCGCTGACGTCCGGCCGCCCTCACCCCTTCAGCGCCGCCTCGAACTCGCGCCACTCCCCCGCGCTCATGCCGGAGCTCTCCTGCGTCACCGTCTCGCCGGCCAGCATCCGCCTCACGCAGTCCATCGCCGCGGCCGAGAACGTCACCGCGCCCAGCCGGTAATCCTCGAACGCCTCGTAGGCGACCGGAACCCAGGCCCGCGCCAGCGCGCCGATCGCGTCGGCGTAGACGCGGATCTCGTGCTGCGCGTGCGGATCGGCCCGCAGCCGCAGGAAATGCAGCAGGTTGTGCAGGTCGGTCTTCCAGTACCACTGCGTATAGACGCTCGCCGGCAGGTTCATCCGCGCGAGCTCCCGCGCCACGCCCCGTCGCTCCGGGTCCTCGCCGCCCTCGTTCAGCATCCACTCGTAGTGATCGAAGGCGCGCCCGGCGTCCTCGCGCAGCAGGCGGAGCACGGCCTCGGCCTCGGCGCCCTCGAGCGCCTCGCCCCGGCCCTGCCGGTTGCTCGAGGCCTGGGCCGCCAGCTGCTCCGGCGCCGGGACGTAGAACTCCCGGTCGAGGATCGAGTAGCGCGCCGAATACTCGTTCACGTTCGCGGTGCGGTGCCGGATCCATTGGCGAGCGACGAAGATCGGCAGCTTCACGTGCAGCTTGATCTCGCACATCTCGAACGGCGTCGAATGCCAGTGCCGCATCAGATACCGGATCAGCCCCCGGTCGTCCCGCGCCTTGCGCGTGCCGGCGCCGTAGCTCACCCGCGCCGCCTGCACGATCGCCGCGTCGTCGCCCATGTAGTCCACGACCCGCACGAAACCGTGGTCCAGCACCGGCACGGCCTCGAAGAGCCGCGCCTCGAGCCCCTCGGAGACCGGGCGCCGCGTCTCGCGGACCGCCTCGCGGGACGCCTCGATTTCGGCCTGTTGTTCCGGGCTGAGCGGCATAGATTGACCCCCGACGCGACAGGGCGCACCGACTCGCGCCCTCTATATCTGGAGCCTAGCGCAGAGGGAGACGCAAGATGAAGATCAAATACCTCCACACCATGGTCCGCGTCACCGACATCGACGAATCCAAGCGGTTCTACTGCGACCTGCTCGGCCTCGAGGAGATCCGCCGCGTCGATCGGCCGGAGAACGGCTTCACCCTCGTGTTCCTCGCCCCCCCGGGGCAGGAGGACGCGGCGCTCGAGCTCACCTACAACCACGGCTCGGACGAGACCTACGAGGGCGGGCGCAACTTCGGACACCTCGCCTACGCGGTCGAGGACATCTACGCCATGTGCGAGACGCTGCAGAAGGGCGGCGTCGTCATCAACCGCCCGCCCCGCGACGGGCGCATGGCCTTCGTGCGCTCGCCGGACGGCATCTCCGTCGAACTCCTCCAGATGGGCGACGCCCTGCCCGCGCAGGAACCCTGGGCGTCGATGGAGAACACGGGGACCTGGTGAAGGCCGCCCTCCTTCTCGCCGCCGGCCTCGCGCTCGCCGCGGGGCCGGTCTCGGCCTGTCGCCTCGCCCTGGCGCTGGCGCTCGACGTCTCCTCCTCCGTGGACGACGCCGAATACCGCCTGCAGGCGGAGGGGCTCGCCGCCGCCCTGACCGACGCCGAGGTGATGGAGGCGATCCTCGCCCCCGGCGATCCCGTCGCGATCGCGGTCTACGAGTGGTCCGGTCGCCGCCAGCACGTCGTCACCGCCCCCTGGACCCTGCTCCGCGGACCCGAGGACATCGTCGCGCTGGCGGACCGGCTCGGGGCCGCGCGCCGCACCCACGCCGATTTCCCCACCGCGCTCGGACACGCGCTCGGATTCGCCGCGCGCCTGTTCCTCTCCGCTCCGGCCTGCGACCGACGCACCGTCGACGTCTCCGGCGACGGCGCCAACAACGACGGCTACGAGCCCGTCAACGCCTACAACGCCTTCGACCTCGACGACGTCACGGTGAACGCCCTCGTGGTCGGCGGCGTCGGCCGGCCCTCTCTCGTGCGCTACTTCCAGACCCTCGTGATCAAGGGCGAGGACAGCTTCACCGAACTCGCGGAGGACTACGCCGACTTCGGCCGCGCCATGCGCCGCAAGCTGATCCGGGAGGTGCGCCCGCCGATGATCCTCGGCGCCGCCGGGCCGCACCCCCCGCCCCGGCCGCTCCGATGAGGGGCTGGCGCGCCGCCGTCGCCGCGCTCGCGGCCCTCGCGCCGGCGGCCGCGGCGGCGGACGCGCCGCGCCCCTGCCGTCTCGCCCTCGCCCTCGCGCTCGACATCTCGGCCTCCGTCGACGCCCGCGAATACGCCATCCAGATCGGCGGCCTCGCCGCCGCCCTCCGCGCGCCGGACCTGCGCGAGGCGATCCTGAGCCAGGGGGGCGAGGTCTGGCTCGCGGTCTACGAATGGTCCGGCTGGCAGCAGCAGGACCTGATCGCGGACTGGGCGCCGCTGCGCCGGCCGGCCGACATCGACGCGCTCGCCGCCCGGCTCGACGCCCACGCCCGGCCCTACGCCGACTTCTCCACCTCCATCGGCCGCGCCCTCGCCTACGGCGCCGACCTGTTCCGCCGCCTGCCCGCCGTCTGCGACCGCCGGGTCATCGACGTCTCGGGCGACGGCGCCCACAACGACGGCGTCGCCCCGGCGGAGGTCCGCGCCTCCGGCGCCCTCGCCGGCATCACGGTCAACGCCCTCGTCGTCGCCGGCGCCGTGCCGCCCCCCGCCCCGCATTACGAGCGCGAGGTCCTGCACGGCCCCGGCGCCTTCCTGCTGGTCGCCCGCGGCGGCTTCGCCGACTATCCCGAACTGATCCGCGCCAAGCTGCTGCGGGAGATCCGCCCGCCTCATCTTCTCGGCGCGCTTCGATGAGACGCCTGCGCACCCTTCTCGCCGCCCTCGCGCTCCTCGCAGCGCCGGCCCGCGCGAGCGCGGACTGCGCCCTCGCGCTGATACTGGCGCTCGACGTCTCGGGCTCGGTCGATCCGCGCGAATGGCGGCTGCAGACCGGCGGCCTCGCCTCCGCCTTCCGCCATCCCGATCTGGTCGAGGCGATCCTCGGCCTCGACGGAGAGCTCCGCCTCGCGGTCACGCAATGGACCGGCGCCTCCCGCCAGCAGGTGGCGATGCCCGCCCGCCGGCTCGCCGACGCGCCCGCCATCGCGTCGGCCGCCGACGCGCTCGAGACCATGCCGCGCGTCTGGCGCCACTTCTCGACCGCCGTCGGCGAGGCGCTGATGCACGCCGTCGCCTACGGCGAGGGCGGCTGGGCCGACGGCTGCCGGCGCAAGGTGATCGACGTCTCCGGCGACGGCGTCTCCAACGAGGGCCTGCCGCCCGCCGGCGGCCGCGCGATGGCCGAGGCCGGAGGCTGGACCGTGAACGGCCTCGCCATCGAAGGGGCCGACCCGCCGGTGGCGCCCCACTACCGCGCCGAGATGATCGTCGGCCCGAACGCCTTCGTGGAGGTCGCCGACGGCTTCGAGGACTACCCCCGCGCGATCCTCCGCAAGCTCCTCAAGGAGATCCGGCCGGAGGCGCGGATCGCCGGGCGCTGACGGCGCCCTTCCGCCGAGGCCGGACGGCCGGCGCGCGAACGCCGGGCCCCATGATCGCGATGGGTCGGGATCGCGGGGCGAAAGCGTCAGCCGCTCTCGGGCACCCGGATCATCCGGCCGAGGAACGCCCCCGCGAACAGATGCACGTGCAGATGCGGCACTTCCTGATGCGCGTCGGCTCCGGCGTTGGAGAGGATGCGGAAGCCGCTCCCCCCCTCGCCCGGCGCGTGCCCCAGCGTCTCGGCGACCTTTCCGATCATCCGCGTGAAGTCCGCGATCTCCGCCTCCGAGGCCTCGGCCGCGAAATGCGCGTAGTCCACGTAACGGCCCTTCGGAATCACCAGCGCATGGGTCGGCGCCTGCGGGTTGATGTCGTGGAAGGCGAGGCTGTGCTCGCTCTCGTCGATCTTCCTGCAGGGGATCTCGCCGCGCAGGATCTTCGCGAAGATGTTCCCGTCGTCGTACTCGTAGGCCATCGCTCTCTCCGGTCGGGGATGCGCTCGCGCCCGAGAAAGGCCCGCCCGCCGCCGCGCGTCAACCGCCCTCGGCGCTGGACAGCGCCCCGCCGGACGGGCACATCCCCGCCATGCCCGAGCCGGTCCACTTCTTCCTGCACGTCCCGAAATGCGCCGGAACGACGGTGGAGGCGCATTTCTCCCGCACCCTCGGCGACGCGTTCATGATCGCGCCCCGCTGGCGCAATCCGCTCCGCGACGTGATCGGCAACCGCTATCCCTCGCTCTCGCCCGCCCGGCTCGCGCATGTCCGCCTCGTCTCCGGGCACTCGCTCTCGCGCTCGCTCGCCGCGAAGTTCCCCGGCCGCCCGGTCCGCGCCTCGGTGCTGCTGCGCGATCCCGTCTCGTTCCTGCTCTCGTTCTACAACTACCGCTGGGCCCGCCACCGCGAGCGGGGCGAGCCCGAGCCGCCCGACTTCGCGGTCTGGCGGCGCACCCAGCGGCGCAACCCGATCAGCCGCTTCCTCCTGCACCGCCACTTCGAGATCGGCTATCCGGCCGTCTACCGCCTCTCCTCGCGCGACCGCTTCGTCTTCCTCGAGACCGCCTTCTCGGCGTTCCACTTCGTCGGCGCCTGGACCCGCTGCGACGAGGCCGTGGCCGGCATCTCACGCGAACTCGGCGTCGACCCCGAGGTGCGGCGCGAGAACGTCGGCGCCGAGCCGGTCCTCCGCGCCGCCGACCTGCCCGAGGCCGAGCGCGGCGCCATCCTGGAGGAGCACGCCCTCGACGCCCTCCTGTTCGAGCGCTGGAAGGACCGCGGCTTCCGGCCCGGCCCGCCCGCCGGCGTCGAGGCGACGGAGGCCGCCGCCCTCCGCCTCGACGCCGGCGACGCCCTCCACTACCTGCCCGCCGACATCGAGAGCGCCCTCCGCCGCAAGCTCTGGCGCTGAGGCGAGGCCCCGGTCAGTCCTCGGCGTGCCCCCGCACCAGGCTGACGAAGGCGTCCTCCAGATCCGGCTCCTCGGTGCGCAGGTCCCGCACCCTCACGCCCGCATCCGCGGCCAGCGCCAACAGCCTGCCCGCGTCGTGTTCGGTGCGCCGATAGACCAGCGCCAGCGAGCCGTCCTCGCGCAGGCTCGCCTCCACGCCCTCCGGCATCGCCGGCGCCCGCTCCAGCGGCGAGGCCGGCTGGATCACCAGCGTCTTCCGGTCGAGCCGCGCCACCATCTCGCCCGTCGGCTCGTCGGCGATCACCGCGCCCCGGTCGATCACCGCGATCCGGTCGCAGAGCTCCTCGGCCTCCTCGAGGTAGTGCGTGGTCAGGATCACCGTCACGCCCTCGGCGTGCAGCTCGCGCACGTAGTCCCAGAGCATCCTGCGAAGCTCGATGTCGACGCCCGCCGTCGGCTCGTCGAGCACCAGCACGGCCGGATTGTGCACCAGCGCCTTGGCCACCAGCAGCCGCCGCCGCATCCCTCCCGACAGCGTGCGCGCATAGGCGTCCCGCTTGTCCCACAGGCCGACCTTGCGCAGGATCTCCTCGGTCCGCCGCGCGCGCTTCGGCACGCCGTAGAGGCCGGCCTGCATCTCCAGCGCCGCGTAGGGCGGAAAGAACGGATCGACGTTGAGCTCCTGCGGCACGACCCCGATCGCGGCGCGGCTCTGACGCGGATTGGCGTCCTGGTCGAAGCCCCAGATCCGCACCGTCCCCTCGGTCTTGGTGACGAGGCCCGCGAGGATGTTGATGAAGGTGCTCTTGCCCGCCCCGTTCGGTCCGAGCAGCCCGAAGATCGACCCCTCCGGCACGTCGAGATCGACGCCCGCCAGCGCGACCTTCTCCTCCCCGCCCTTGGAGCGGTAGACCTTCCGCAACCCCCGCACCGAGATCGCCGCATCCGGATCCGGCGCCCGCGCCGCGGCCGGCTTCGCCGTTTCGCCGTCGTCGTTCGCGTCCATCCTCGGGCCTCCTTCCTCGCAGGCGAAGCCCTACCCCGCGGCTCGGCCTGCCGCCAGTCCGGCGCGCCGCCCCCATTGTCCGCCCCATCGTCGCGGCTATGATGCGCGCGAGGCGCGAGACCCCGAACGAACAGGAGCCCCCATGCCCGCCGACGCCCCCGAAGCCGAGCCCGAATCCGAGCCCGAGTCCGAGATCGTGACGCGCACCCGCATCGCCTGCGACGGCGGCGGCGGCGCCCTCGGCCATCCGCGCGTCTGGCTCTCCATCGATCCCGAAGTCGGCTACGTCGAATGCGGCTATTGCGACAAGCGCTTCATCCTGCGGGGCGGACCGGCCGATCCCGACGCCGCGAAGGGATCCTGAGATGGGGCCCGGCGACCGGCTGGAGCTGATCGACGGCTCGGCCTTCATCTTTCGCGCCTATCACGCGCTGCCCTCGCTGACCCGCAAGTCCGACGGGCTGCCCGTCGGCGCCGTCGCCGGGTTCTGCAACATGCTCCAGAAGATGCTGGAGCAGCGCGCGGCCGAGCCCGACACGGCGCCGACCCACGCCGCCGTGATCTTCGACTATTCCTCCAAGTCCTTCCGCAACGACCTCTACGCCGAATACAAGGCCCACCGGCCCGAGCCGCCGGAGGACCTGCGTCCGCAGTTCGCCCTGATCCGCGACGCCACCCGCGCCTTCAACCTCCCCTGCATCGAGATGGAGGGCTGGGAGGCCGACGACATCATCGCCACATACGCCCGCATGGCCGAGGCCGAGGGCGCCGAGGTGGTCATCGTCTCCGGCGACAAGGACCTGATGCAGCTGGTCACCGACAAGGTGACGATCCTCAAGCCCGGCATGCAGGGCAAGGCCGACGAGACCTTCGGCCCCGCCGAGGTCGAGGAGAAGTTCGGCGTCCCGCCCTCGGGCATGATCGACGTCCAGGCCCTCGCCGGCGACTCGACCGACAACGTCCCCGGCGCCCCCGGCATCGGCCTCAAGACCGCCGCCCAGCTCGTGAACGAATACGGCGACCTCGACTCGCTGCTGTCGCGGGCCGAGGAGATCAGGCAGCCGAAGCGCCGCCAGACGCTGATCGACAACGCCGACCAGATCCGCGTCTCGCGCGACCTCGTCACGCTGGCGCAGGACGTCCCGGTCCCCGACCCGCTCGACGACCTCGTCCTGAAGGACCCGGAACCCGACGCTCTGCTCGGCTTCCTCCGGCTGATGGAGTTCCGCACCCTCACCGCCCGCGTCGCGGAACGGCTCGGCGTCACCGACCTGCCCCCGCCCTCGGCGCCCGGCGGCTCCGCCGCGTCGGAGGCCACCCCGAACCCCGCCGCCGAGTGGGAGGACCCCGCCACCCTCCTTCCCCTCGACCCCTCCGCCTACGTCACGATCCGCGACGCCGAGACCCTGCGGGCCTGGATCGACGAGGCCCGCGACATCGGCGCCTTCGCCGTCGACACCGAGACCACCAGCCTCGACGAGATGACGGCCGAGCTCGTCGGCCTCTCCCTCGCCACCGCGCCCGGACGCGCCGCCTATCTCCCCCTCGCCCACGTCACCGCCGCCCCCTCGGGCGAGCTCTGGGGCGCCCCCGAGCGCGTCGAGGGCCAGATGGACCCCGAGGCCGCGCTCGCCCTCCTCCGCCCGATCCTGGAGGATCCGGCCGTCCTCAAGATCGGCCACAACCTCAAATACGACCTCAAGATCCTCGCCCGCCACGGCGTCCGCGTCGATCCGATCGACGACACCATGCTGATCAGCTACGCCGAGGCCTCCGGCCTCAACCCGCACGGCATGGACGGCCTCGCGGAGCGCCACCTCGACCACCAGTGCATCCCGATCAAGTCCCTGATCGGCTCCGGCAAGGCGCAGATCACCTTCGCCGAGGTGCCGATCGACAAGGCCGCCCCCTACGCGGCCGAGGACGCGGACGTCACCCTCCGCCTGCACCGGGTCCTGAAACCCCGCCTCCCCCGCCACAAGGTCACCCGCGTCTACGAGACCCTGGAGCGCCCCCTCGTCCCCATCCTCGCGCAGATGGAGCGCCACGGCGTCAAGGTCGACCGCGACCGCCTCTCCCGCCTCTCCTCGCGCTTCGCGCAGCGCATGGCGGGGCTCGAGGCCGAATGCCACGAGCTCGCCGGCCGCGCCTTCAACCTCGGCTCCCCCAAGCAGCTCGGAGAGATCCTGTTCGACGAGCTGGGCCTGCCCGGCGGCCAGAAGACCAAGACGGGCGCCTGGGGCACCGGCGCCGACGTGCTGGAGACCCTCGCGGCCGAGCACGGCTCCGACCTCGCCGCCCGCATCCTCGACTGGCGCCAGGTCTCCAAGCTGAAGTCCACCTACACCGACGCCCTCCAGACCCACGTCAACCCCGAGACCGGCCGCGTCCACACCAGCTTCAGCCTCGCCGCCACCACCACCGGCCGCCTCGCCTCCACCGACCCCAACCTCCAGAACATCCCCGTCCGCACCGAAGCGGGCCGCGAGATCCGCGAGGCCTTCATCGCCGAGCCCGGGAACCTCGTCCTCTCCCTCGACTACTCCCAGATCGAGCTGCGCATCCTCGCCCACGTCGCCGACATCGCCGCCCTCAAGCAGGCGTTCCGCGAGGGGCAGGACATCCACGCCGCCACCGCCTCCGAGATCTTCGGCGTCCCCGTCGAGGGCATGGACCCCGCCGTGCGCCGCCAGGCCAAGGCGATCAACTTCGGCGTGATCTACGGCATCTCCGCCTTCGGCCTCTCCAACAACCTCCGCATCCCGCGGGACGAGGCCAAGGCCTTCATCGACGCCTATTTCGAGAAGTTCCCCGGCATCCGCGACTGGATGGACGCGACGGCGGGCTTCGCCAAGGCGCACGGCCACGTCGAGACCCTCTTCGGCCG
>DATFKM010000127.1:0-3512 GCA_035268645.1 Paracoccaceae bacterium
CACCCCGCGGCTCAGGCGAGAAAGCCCAGCGTCTCGCGGTCGCACACCGCGCGCCCCTCGTCGAGCCGGATCATGCCGCTTATGGTCCGCGCCAGCGTCCAGACCGTCCACAACGCCAGCACCAGCCAGCCGACGAGAACCAGCGTCAGGATCCCGCCGACGACCATGGCCAGCAGACCAAGCCAGAAGGTGCGGATCTGGAAATCGAGATGCGCCGCGGCGACCGCATCCGCCTCGGCGCGCTTGACGTAGGCGACGATCAGTCCGCCGAGCGCCGCCAGCGGCACGGCGAAGCCGAGCAGGAACAGCACGTAGACCAGCATCGCCGGGCCGTGACCCGGCGGCCTGCCGGTGCGCCAGCCGCCGCCCGGCTCGGGCCTCTCGGGATAGGTCATGGCGCCCTCCGTCTCGCTCCCGCCGAAGATGGGGTGGCGGCGGCGCGCCCCGCAAGACGCGCGGGCGGCCCGGACACCGTCGCACGGGCCGCCCCGGCGCCGCCGCGCGGCCTCAGCCGGCGAGCGCCTTGTCGAGGTTCTCGTCCACCTTCTCGAGGAAGCCCATCGTGGTCAGCCACTGCTGTTCCGGCCCCACGAGCAGCGCGAGGTCCTTGGTCATGTGGCCGGCCTCGACCGTCTCCACCACGGTCTTCTCCAGCGTCTCGGCGAAGGTCTTGAGCGCCGCGTTGTCGTCGAGCTTGGCGCGGTGCTTCAGCCCGCCGGTCCAGGCGAAGATCGAGGCGATGGAGTTGGTCGAGGTCTCCTTGCCCGCCTGATGCTGACGGTAGTGGCGCGTCACGGTGCCGTGCGCGGCCTCGGATTCCACGATTCCCCCGTCCGGCGTCATCAGCACCGAGGTCATCAGGCCGAGCGAGCCGAAGCCCTGCGCCACGGTGTCGGACTGCACGTCGCCGTCGTAGTTCTTGCAGGCCCAGACATAGCCGCCGTTCCACTTCATGGCGCAGGCGACCATGTCGTCGATCAGGCGATGCTCGTAGGTGATGCCGGCCTTCTTGAACAGGTCCTCGAACTCGGTCTCGTAGACCGCCTGGAACAGATCCTTGAAGCGCCCGTCATAGGCCTTGAGGATCGTGTTCTTGGTCGAGAGGTAGACCGGGAAGCCCCGCGCCAGCCCGTAGTTCATCGAGGCCCGCGCGAAGTCGCGAATCGAATCGTCTAGGTTGTACATCGCCATCGTCACGCCCGAGCCCGGCGCCTGGAACACCTCGTGCTCGATGGTCTGACCGTCCTCGCCGACGAACTTGATGGTCAGCGTGCCGGCGCCCGGGAAGCGGAAGTCCGTGGCCCGGTACTGGTCGCCGAAGGCGTGGCGCCCGACGACGATCGGCTGCGTCCAGCCCGGCACCAGCCGCGGCACGTTGGAGCAGATGATCGGCTCGCGGAAGATCACGCCGCCGAGGATGTTGCGGATCGTGCCGTTCGGGGAGCGGTACATGCGCTTCAGCCCGAACTCCTCCACCCGCGCCTCGTCCGGGGTGATGGTGGCGCATTTGACGCCGACTCCGACCTCCTTGATCTTCTCCGCCGCGTCGACCGTGATCTGATCGTCGGTGCGGTCGCGCTCCTCGATGCCGAGATCGTAGTACAGCAGCTCGACGTCGAGATAGGGTTCGATCAGCTTCTTCTTGATGAAGTCCCAGATGATCCGGGTCATCTCGTCGCCGTCGAGCTCGACGACGGGGTTCTCGACCTTGATTCTCGACATCGGCTTCCCCTTGATGGCGCTCCGGCGGCCGGGAACGGCGGCCCACATTCGGTATGCGGTCGCATACAGAAGGAAGGGTGGCATGGCAAGACGACCTTGGAGGTGGCGCAAGCTCGGCCTCGCCACCCTCCTCGGCCGGCGTCCGCGGGGGATCTTCATCCCCTACCGCCACGCCGACGCCATCCCCGAGCCCGCGCCCGGCCATCCCGAGCTCGAGCCGATCTTCGAGGCGGCGCAAGGAGATTTCGCCGCACTCCTCGATCGCATCGACGCCCATGCGGAGGCCCTGGCCGCCTTCGACGGCCCGGCGCCGGAGCCCCGCTGGACGCAGACCTGGTTCCCCCGCGCCGACGGCGCCGCGGCCTACGCCCTCGCCCGAGACGATCCGCCGCGGCGCATCGTCGAGGTCGGCTCCGGCCACTCCACCCGCTTCCTCGCCCGCGCCCTGAAGGACGCCGGCGCGACGGCCGAGCACCTCTGCATCGACCCCGCCCCCCGCGCCCCGATCCGCACGCTCCCTCTCCGCACCGAGGAGGCGCTGCTCGGCCCCGAGCATCTGCCCCTTTTCGACGCGCTCGGCCCCGGCGACATGGCGGTGTTCGACTCGAGCCACATCCTGCACCCCGGCGCCGACGTCGACCTGATCCTCAACCGCATCCTGCCCCGCCTCGCCCCCGGCGTGCGCGTCCACGTCCACGACGTCTTCCTGCCGGATCCCTATCCCCCCGACTGGGCCTGGCGCGGCTATTCCGAGCAGCTCGGCCTCGCGCCCTGGCTCTTCACCGGGGGCCTGCGCCCGATCTGGTCGAGCGCCTGGGCGATCCGCCGCATGAACGCCGCCGAACGCCCCGGCCTCGCCGCCCTGCCATGGACGGGCGCGCCGGAATCGAGCCTATGGGCCGTCCGCGCCGCGCCGATCGAAGGACCCGCATGACCGAGATCCCGAAGCCCGCCGTCGTCCTCGTCCAGCCCCAGATGGGCGAGAACATCGGCGCCGCCGCCCGAGCCATGCGCAACTTCGCGCTGGAGGAGATGCGCCTCGTCGCCCCGCGCGACGGCTGGCCCAACCCGCGGGCCGAGGCGATGGCCTCGGGCGCCGGCGTCGTGCTCGAGGCGGCCACGCTGCACGACGACACGGCGGGCGCCGTCGCCGACCTCACCCACGTCTACGCCACCACCGCCCGCCCGCGGGAGATGATCAAGCCGGTGATGACGCCGGAGGCCGCCGTCGCCGACGCCCGCGCCCGCCTGGCGCGGGGCGAGCGGGTCGGCTTCCTCTTCGGCCCCGAACGCTCCGGCCTCGCCAACGAGGACGTGCTGCTCGCGCACACCGTCGTCACCGTGCCGGCGAACCCGCAGTTCCCCTCGCTGAACCTCGCGCAATGCGTGCTGCTGACCAGCTACGAATGGGGCCGCCAGTCCTCCGAGGCGCCGCTCGAGCGCTTCGATCCCGGCCCCGCAGGCCCCGCCACGCGGCGCATGGTGCTGCACCTTCTGGACCGGCTCGAGGGCGAGTTGGACGACACCGGCTTCTTCCATCCGCCCGAGAAGCGCCCGGCGATGTCGACCAATCTCAGGAACCTGTTCCTGCGCGCGCCGTTGACCGATGCGGAGGTGCGCACCCTGCACGGCGTGGTGCGCGCCTTGGCCGAGAAGCGCCGGCGCGCCCCCTGACGCGCCGCGCCGCCCGCCCGAACCCCAGCCGAGGAGGCCCGCCATGCGCCGCTCCCCCGCCCGCGCCGCCGTCGCCGCCCGCGACCGCGTGCCCGCCGATCTCCTGCCCGCCGCCG
>DATFKM010000128.1:0-2014 GCA_035268645.1 Paracoccaceae bacterium
CTGGAGCGGCCGGCGGTGGGCGCGAACCTGCACGACCATCTCGGCGTCTATCTCACCTATGCCTGCGCGAAGCCGGTGACGCTCTACGGTCTGATGCGCACCGACCGGGCGCTGATCGCCGGGGCGCGGGCGCTGCTGTTCGGGACCGGGCCGGCGACCTCGGTGCCGCTTGAGGCCGGGGGGTTCCTGCGCACGCGGCCGGAGCTCGAGATCCCGGACATCCACATGACCTTCGTGCCGGGCCTGAATCTCGAGACCACGCGGTCCGGGCAGGGGCGGCACGGCTATCTGATCAACTTCTATCCGCTGCGGCCCGAGAGCCGCGGGAGGGTGCACGTCCGCTCGGCCGAGCCGGACGCGGCGCCGCTGATCGACCCGGCCTACCTTTCGGCCGAGGCCGACCGGCGGGTGATGCGCGACGGCGTGCGCCTCGCAGAGCAAATCGGCGCGGGGGCGCCGCTCCGGGACTGGCAGGCGGGGCGGCTCTCGCCAGAGGCGCCGCTGGAGACGGACGAGGCGATCGACGCCTGGGTGCGGGCGACCGCGAACACGATCTTCCATCCGGTCGGGAGCTGCCGGATGGGCGCGGATGCGGCGGCGGTGGTGGACGCGGAGCTCAAGGTGCGGGGCGTGGAGGGGCTGCGGGTGGCCGACGCCTCGGTCATGCCGCGGATCGTGGGGGGAAACACTTCGGCGCCGACCATGATGATCGGGGAGAAGGCGGCGGATCTGGTGCTGGGGCGCCCGCCGCCGCCGGCGGAGGCGGCGGCGTGAGGGCGCTCGCCGCGGCCGCGCTCGGCGCCGCGGGCTCGAAGGTCCGCGTGGAGGCACCGGTCCGGAGCGGCGGGCGCTTTCCGACGCTCTCGGACCGCCCAGACGCGCTCAGGTGCCGCAGAAGGTCTGCGTCACCGCCTCCTCCGGCGCGGCGGGCAGGGCGTGCCGCTCGAGCTCGGGTCGGTCGTCGAACGGCCGAGTGAGCGCGTCGAGCAGTTGGTCGAGGGGTGCGAGATCGTCTTTCTCTGCGGCGGAGAGAGCCTCCTCGACCAAGTGGTTGCGCGGGATGAAGAGCGGATTGACCGCCGCCTGCGCCGCCTGCCGCTCGGCTTCGGTCCGCCTCTCCTCGGCCAGCCTCGCGCGCCAGCGCGGAGCCCAGGCGTCGAAGGCCGTGGGATCGACGAAGAGATCACGGGCCGCGGCGTCGGTCTCCGCCCCCCCTTCGGAGGGCAGGCGGGAGAGGGCGCGGAAGGTCAGCGTGAAGTCCGCTCGGTTCTCCGCCATCGCCGTCAGCAGCTCCTGCGCCAGTGCGTCGTCGCCGTCCTTGGCCTCGGCGAGGCCGAGCTTGGCGCGGAAGCGGGCGAGCCATTCGGCCTCGTAGAGCGTCGGGAAGCGGTCGACGGCGGCCTGCGCGGCGGGGATCGCGGCGTCCGGATCCTCGGCCATCAGCGGCAGCAGCGACTGGGCGAGCTGGGCGAGGTTCCAGTGCGCCGCCTTCGGCTGGTTGGCGTAGGCGTAGCGGCCATGCGCGTCGATGGAACTGTAGACCGTGCCCGGGTGATACGCCTCCATGAAGGCGCAGGGGCCGTAGTCGATCGTCTCGCCCGCGAGGCTCATGTTGTCGGTGTTCATCACGCCGTGGATGAAGCCGAAGCTCATCCACTGCGCCAGCAACGACGCCTGCGTCTCCACCGTGGCGTCGAGCAGGGCGTGGGCGGGCGTCTCGCCCTCGCGCCCCGGGTGGTGGCGGGAGAGGACGTAGTCGGTCAGCAGGCGAAGGGCGTCGACGTCCTGGCGCGCATAGAAGTACTGGAAGGTGCCGACGCGGACGTGCCCGCGGGCGATGCGCACCAGCACCGCGCCCGGCAGCGGCGTCTCGCGCACGACGACGTCGCCCGTCGCCACCGCGGCGAGGGCGCGGGTCGTCGGCACGCCGAGGGCGTGCATCCCCTCCGAGACGACGTATTCGCGCAGCACCGGGCCGATCGCGGCGCGCCCGTCGCCCATGCGGCTGAACGGT